>JAHELM010000473.1 GCA_024644185.1 Rhodospirillales bacterium
CGCGTTCCGGCGACTTCTGGGCGACGGGACCCAGTGGGGCCTTCGCATCGAATACGCCGCCCAGCCGAAGCCCGAGGGGCTGGCGCAGGCCTTCATCATCGGCGCGGACTTCATTGGTTCCGATCCGGTCTGTCTGGTGCTGGGCGACAACATCTTCTATGGCCAGGGGCTGGCAAAGCGATTGCAGACGATCGCGGCGCATTCCGCGGGCGCCACGGTCTTCGCTTACTGGGTGCGCGATCCCGAACGCTATGGTGTGGTGGCATTCGACGGCGGGGGGCGCGCCACCTCGATCGAGGAGAAGCCGGCCAACCCGAAATCGAATTTCGCCGTCACCGGGCTCTATTTCTACGACAACGATGTCGTTGCCGTCGCGAAAGCGCTGAAGCCGTCGCCGCGCGGCGAACTGGAGATCACCGACGTCAACCGGGTGTATCTGGAGCGTGGTACGTTGAATGTCGAGATGCTGGGCCGCGGGGCGGCATGGCTGGACACCGGAACCCATGAGTCGCTGTTGCAGGCCGGTCAGTTCGTCGAGGTGGTCGAGGCCCGGCAGGGATTGAAGATTTCCTGCCCCGAGGAAATCGCCTGGCGCATGAAATTCATCGATTCGGCGCAGCTGCGCCGGCTGGCCGAGCCGCTGGCGAAAAACGGTTATGGCCAGTACCTGTTCGACCTTCTGAAGCGCGAGGGCGCATGAAGGTTTCGGAAACCGACCTGCCGGGGGTCACGCTGATCGAGCCGCAACGGTTCGGCGATGCGCGTGGTTTCTTTCAGGAAATCTGGCAGGAGCGGCGCTATGCCGAGGTCGGCATTCCGGGCCGTTTCGTGCAGGACAATATTTCGCTGTCTCGGCGTGGCGTGCTGCGCGGGGTGCACCTGCAACACCCGCGATCCCAGGGAAAACTCGTCTATGCGCTTCAGGGCGAGGTGTTCGACGTGGCGGTCGATCTGCGCGTCGGCTCACCGCATTTCGGGCGTTGGACCGGTGCGGTACTGTCCGCCGACACGGGGCGACAGCTGTGGATCCCGGAAGGATTCGGGCATGGTTTCTGCGTGCTCAGCGAAACTGCGCTGTTTGCCTATAAATGTACGGAATTCTACGAGCCGGCGGCGGAACTGGCGGTGCTTTGGAACGACCCTGGGATCGGTATCGAGTGGCCGATCAAGGATCCGTCCGTATCGACGAAGGACGCGGCCGGGTTAATGCTGTCGGCGATCGATGCGGGCCGGTTGCCGACCTATGAGGGTTTGTGATGGCCGGTTCGCGCCCGATCCTGCTGATCGTCGGCAACGGCCAGGTCGGCTGGGAGTTGCAGCGCAGCCTGGCGCCGCTCGGTCGTGTAATGACCCTCGATCGAGCGGGACTGGACCTCGCCAGCCCGGATGCGATCCGGGCCGTGCTGCGGCAGATTTCGCCCGGGCTGGTGGTCAATGCGGCAGCCTATACCGCCGTCGACCGGGCCGAACAGGAAGTCGATCTGGCGCAGGCGATCAACGGGACGGCGCCCGGCGTCATGGCCGAGGAGGCCAAGCGCCTGGATGCGGCGCTGGTGCATTACTCGACCGACTACGTCTTCGACGGCATGGCGGACAGGCCGTGGCGGGAAGACGACCCGACCGGCCCGCTGAGCGTCTACGGGCGCAGCAAGCTGGCGGGCGAGACGGCGATCCGGGCCGTCGGCGGCGCACATCTGATCCTGCGCACGAGCTGGGTCTATGCCATGCGCGGGCATAATTTTCTGCTGACCATGCGGCGTCTGGCGGTCGAACGCGAAGAGCTGCGCGTGGTCGACGACCAGACGGGTGCGCCGACCTGGGCCCGCGGCATCGCCGAGGCGACGGCGCTGATCCTGGCCCGCGCGCGCGCCGCCGGGGAAACGGGTGAGCTGGCTGAACGCCGCGGTGTGTATCACCTGGCCACCGGCGGGATGACGAGCTGGCACGGCTTTGCGACGGCCATCGTCGAACGGTTGCGAGCGTCGGGTGCGCCCATGGCCTGCCGCGCGGTGACCGCAATTCCGACATCGGCCTATCCGACGCCGGCCAGGCGTCCAGCCTGGTCGGTGCTGGATTGCGGTAAATTGCGCGATGCCTTCGCGATCGCCCTGCCGGACTGGCGCGAACAACTCGATCTTTGCCTCGCGGGGTGACCTGGACAGCCGGCTGGTTAACCGGTTTCTAATGCTTCTACGAGCATGATCGGCGCAATTCGACCGGCGTGGCGGACGGTTCCGCATAGCCGGTAGTTCCTTGCAGAATAGGCAGATGCGATCGTGATTGTTCAAGCGGCAATGTCCCGGGCCTTCCGATACAACGCCGCGTTGCTGGTCCTGCTTGCCGGTATCGCCTGGCTTCACATCGCCGTGGCGTTGCCGAACCATGACAATTCCTGGCTGCTGGTCGCCGCGGGTCGTCTCCTCGACGGGGGCAGCTATACCAGCGACTTCTTCGAGATCAATCCGCCCCTGATCCTGTTGGTCTATCTGCCGGCCGTCGTCGCATCGCGGGTATTCGGCCTGGATCCCTATACCGGCCTCGTGCTGCTGGTTCTGGTCTATACGGCAATTTCGGTATGGGCCGTGGGCCGGATCGCCGGCCAGTTCAGCCGGGAGGGGAGTATTGCCTTTTCGGGAATTCCGCTCGCGGTCGGTGTAGTCTTGCTGGTCTCTCCGGGATACGACTTCGGTCAGCGCGAGCACCTGATCGCGATTTTCGCGCTGCCCTATCTGGTATTGATGGCGGCCACGCGGCTCGGCCGCGCGGCGGCACCGAGTACGATTGTCGTGGC
>JAHELM010000474.1 GCA_024644185.1 Rhodospirillales bacterium
ACGGGCGCCGCGGCGGGCGCGGCCGCGGCGGGCGCGGGGGTGGGGGCGGCAACAGGCGCCGCGGCATAAACGGGCGCCGGCGCGCCGGTCAGCCGCGACAGGCGCAGCGCACTTTCCCCCTGGCTGAGTTCCAGTTCGGTCAGGCCGGTATCGACCATGATCTCCGCGAGATCGCGAATCATGTCGCTGGTGAAGTCAGGCTTGGCTTTGCTCGGCATTCTTTATCCTGCTTTTGACTGAATGATGTGCGCCGCGGCGTCCAGCGCCAGGATATACCCGTGTGCGCCGAAGCCGCAAAGAACTCCCGCCGCGACCCGTGAAATATACGAATGATGGCGGAAGGATTCCCGCGCATGGATGTTCGAGATATGCACCTCGATGACCGAAACCTCGGCGGCCGAGATGGCATCGGGAATCGCGATCGAGGTGTGGCTGTAGGCCCCGGCATTCAGCACGATCGCGCCTTCGCGGTCTCGCGCATCCTGAATCCAGCTTACGAGTTCGCCTTCGTGGTTCGATTGACGGCAGGTTACGGCCAGGCCCAGTGTCTTGCCGTGCCGCACGCAGGATTCTTCGATTTCCGCCAGCGTCGTGCTGCCGTAAATCGCCGGATCCCGCTTCCCCAGCATATTGAGGTTCGGGCCGTTGAGAACCAGGACGCGCTTCGGTCGGGACACGCTGTTACTCCCAGGAACTGCCGACCGGCCCTTATACCACGGCGAGGCGTGCGCGCAATCTCCGACGCCCGGTTTTGGGCGTATCGGAAGAAACGGGTGGCTTGCCAACGCGTGGCGGGCAGGATAGGGGAAAATCGGCATCGCATCGCAAGGAGGACCAATATGCTGAAGGGCAAGGTTGCCGTTGTCACGGGGTCGACCGGCGGGATCGGGCTGGCGATTGCCCGCGCCCTTGCCGGACAGGGCGCGGACATCGTGCTGAACGGGTTCGGCGAGGTGCTGGAGATTGAAAGATTGCGGGCGGGCATCGAGCGGGACTTCAGCGTGCGCGCCCGTTATGTCCCCGCTGACATGAGCCGCGGCGACGAGGCGGCTGGCCTTGTGCGCGAGGCCGAGTCGACGCTGGGGACGTGCGACATCCTGGTGAACAATGCGGGCATCCAGCATACGGCGCCGATCGAGGCGTTCCCCGTCGAACGTTGGGACGCGATCATGGCGATCAATCTGTCGCAGTCCTTCCACACCGTTCGCGCGGCGATTCCCGGCATGTACCGGCGTGGCTGGGGACGTATTGTCAACATCGCTTCGGTGCATGGCCGCGTCGCTTCCGTCAACAAGGCGGCCTATGTGGCGGCCAAGCACGGATTGGTCGGGCTGACGAAAGCGGTGGCGCTTGAGGCTGCCGGCCGGGGCGTTACCAGCAACGCCATTTGCCCCGGCTGGGTGCTGACGCCCCTGATCCGCAAGCAGATCGATATCCGGGCGCAAGAGAGGGGTATTCCGGATGTCGAGGCGCAGGCCGATCTGCTGGCGGAAAAACAGCCCTCCAAGCAGTTTGTCACCGTCGAACAGATAGGCGGTCTGGCACTTTTTCTGTGTTCGCCGGCCGCCGACCAGATCACCGGGCAGGAACTGGGAATCGATGGCGGTTGGACCGCGCAGTAGGACGGGGCGAAATATCGTATCGCGGCGATGGGAATTAAATTTCCGCCAACTTTGTTTGTTGTTACGGGATTTCAGCAAATGCAATGCCAAGAGTGACCGGCCATGGCAGGACGTGAAAGAAAGGATTTTATGTTTTCATCTTTTGTTTTCCGCGCCGGTTAACGCCGATTTTACTTGTAACGATTTAAATCGTTTGGAGGGATTCGGGAAATAAATTCCTGAATGCCATGTTTCTGGAATTCGTATTGGATTTTCCTGTGTCAGTCGAGCCGCTCTATTCGGATGCGTCCATTGCCCTGCGGCCGAAGACGGTCGTGAAGTGGGTCGCCATCGGGTTCGCCGCCGTCACATTAGTCGGCATAACCGGTCTTTTCGCCGGTGCCGCCTGGTGGCATACGGTGTCGCATGCGCGGGTGGCGGCGGTGCGCGCCGCTGACGAGGTTGCCGACATATACCGGCACGATAATGCGGGCTGGATGAATCATGTGGAACAACTGCATGGAATCCTCAACGGGCTGCATGAATACCGCCGCGAGGGTTGGCATGAAATTGTCGATCCGCTTGGCAACCTCATCCTGCCCAGCCATGGTGAGTCGAGGCCGGAATTTGCCATTGTCGGGGAGGCGGCGATTGCGACCTCGGGGCAGGTTATCGGCTTTGTCCGCATCGCCGAGGACATCGATATCGTAGCCTATGCGGGTGTGGTCGGGTTGTTGCTGGCCTCCCTGCTGGCCGGTGGTGTCATGCTTACCCTGTGGACCTTGCCGATGCGCGCCCTCGACCAAGCGCTGGAGCGGGTCGCGACCTATCGCGAAGCCCTGGAAGATCGCGTGACCGAGCTGGAAATCAGCCGCGACCAGTTGGAGCGGCAGGGAATGGATTTGAGCCAGACCGCGGACAATCTGTTTCTCGCCCGCGAGATGGAGCGGCAGGCCAACCGGGCAAAGTCGGAATTTCTGGCCAATATGAGCCATGAATTGCGGACGCCCCTGAACTCGATCATCGGATTCTCCGAGATGATGACGGGTGAGTTCCTGGGGCCCGTCGGCAATGAACGGTACCGTGAATATGCCAGGCATATAGGAACCTCGGGCAATCATCTCCTGCATCTGATCAACGACATTCTCGACCTGGCGAAGGTCGAGGCCGGGCGCCTGGAGCTGGATG
>JAHELM010000045.1:0-9600 GCA_024644185.1 Rhodospirillales bacterium
GTAGTCATGGCCGTATCTCCTGATCGTCTCGGTCGGTTAGCAGAATGGCCGTTAAATCAGACCTTTCCGTGACATCCGCCGGACGATTTCAAGAAATATTACGCGCCCGGACCCGTTAACGAGTCGTATACGCCTTCGGTAAACCCTTGTTACGACTTGTTACAGCGATAGGGCGATGCTTCGGCCAGCGCCACCATCTCATGCGCCATCCGAGACCGTTCCCGCGTGACGAAATCGGCCACCGGCTGCCGCAGGCCGGGGTCGGCGATCCAGTGCGCGCTGTGGGTGAGAACCGGCAGGTATCCACGCTGAATCTTGTGCGGACCCTGGGTTCCGGCCTCTACACGCTCGATCCGGTTGGCGATGGCGAAATCGATGGCTCGGTAATAGCAAGCCTCGAAATGCAGGAACGGATAGTTGCCGTCGGCGCCCCAGTTGCGACCGTACAGGGCATGATCGCCACGCAAGTTCAGCGCCCCGGCGATCATGCCGCCATCGCGCTCCGCGGTCACCAGAACCACCCGGTCGCCCAAGCGCTCGGACAGCAAGGCGAAAAAGTCACGGTTCAGGTATGGATAGCCCCATTTCCGGTCATAGGTATCGACATAGAAGCGGTGGAAGGCATCCCAGTGATGCGCCTTGATGTCGCCGCCGGTCAGGATCGGGGCGCGAATTCCGGCGTCCGCAACCGCCCGGCGTTCTTTCTGGATGGCCTTGCGCTTGCGGCTCGTCAGCGTGGCAAGGAATTCGTCGAAGGTCTCGTAGCCGCGATTGTGCCAGTGGAACTGGATTCCGTGTCGGACCAGCCAGCCGTGATCGGCCAGCAGGGCGGCCTCGTCCTCGGCGCAGAACGTGCAGTGGATGGAACTCAAACCGTGGCGCTGGGCCAACTGCACCAGTCCGGCTGCCAGCGCCGCGCGCGTGGCGTTGCCGGACGGTCCGGGACGCGCCAGAAGCCGGCGCCCGGGGATCGGCGAAAACGGCACGGCGCATTGCAGTTTGGGGTAATAGCGTCCGCCGGCGCGCTCGTAGGCATCGGCCCAGCCCCAGTCGAAGACATATTCTCCCTGGCTGTGTCCCTTGACGTAAAGCGGTGCCACGGCGACCACGTCACCCACGCCGTCCAGCACCGCCATGTGGCGGGGCAGCCAGCCGCTCTCGGCGGAAACGCAGCCGGCATCCTCGAGGGCCGAAAGAAAGGCATGACCGGTGAACGGATCGTCGCCGCCGGCGCAGGCATCCCAATCGGCCGCCGGGATATCGGCGATCCGTTCGACGACCCTGATGGCGATCTGTTCAGATCCGTCCGGCATGGTTCGTTCCGCTGGTTCGCCAGACAGATTGGTCCGGCGCGGCCTGCCGGCAAGCCCGAACTCGCCATTTGGGATACCAGGCTTGACAGGGCATTCCGCCGACGCAGATCATCCCCGCAAGGTCACGCGAGAGAGGAGCCGATCCGTTGAGCGAGGAACCCGCGATTTTCATTGCCGCTGGCGAGCGCCGGCATAGTCTGGCGACCCGCTATGCCAACCGGCATGGACTGATCGCGGGTGCCACGGGCACGGGCAAGACAGTGACGCTGCAGGTCATGGCCGAGGGATTTTCGGCCGCCGGGGTTCCGGTATTCGTTGCCGACGTCAAGGGCGATCTGTCGGGCCTGTCGCAAGCCGGAGAGGCAAAGCCGAAGCTGGCCGAACGGGCTGCGAAGCTGGGGTTGGGAAACCGGGTGCTGCGAGGGTTTCCGACGATTTTCTGGGACCTGTTCGGTGAGCAGGGACACCCGATCCGCACCACCATTTCCGAAATGGGCCCACTGCTTCTCGGGCGTCTGCTCGAGCTCAATGAGGTGCAGGCGGGTGTTCTCAACATCGTTTTCAAACTGGCGGACGACGAAGGGTTGTTGCTGATCGACCTGAAGGATCTGCGCGCCATGCTGACCTTCGCATCCGATAACGCGGGCACGCTGGGCGCGACCTATGGCAATGTCAGCCCGGCTTCGGTCGGCGCGATTCAGCGGGGTCTGCTGACCCTGGAACAGCAGGGTGGGGACCTCTTTTTTGGTGAACCGGCGCTGGACCTTGCCGACTTGATGCTGACCGATCCTCTGGGCTATGGCGCGATCAACATCCTCGCCGCCGACAAGCTGATGCAGAGTCCGCGGGTTTATGCGACGTTTCTGCTGTGGTTGCTGGCGGAACTGTTCGAGACGCTGCCCGAGGCAGGCGATCTGGACAAGCCGAAGCTGGTGTTCTTTTTCGACGAGGCGCATCTGCTGTTCGACGGGGCGCCGAAGGCGCTGGTGGACAAGGTAGAGCAGGTCGTGCGCCTGATCCGCTCCAAGGGTGTGGGTGTGTTTTTCGTGACGCAGAATCCGCTGGACCTGCCGGATGAGATCCTCGGCCAACTCGGCAACCGGGTGCAACATGCCTTGCGCGCCTTCACCCCTCGCGACCAGAAGGCGGTGCGCGCGGCGGCCGAAACGTTCCGGCGCAATCCGGCGCTGGATACGGCGGCGGCGATCGGCGAGTTGGGTGTCGGAGAGGCGCTGGTATCGTTTCTCGAGGAAAAAGGGACGCCAGCGATGGTCGACCGGGCTTTGATCGCGCCCCCGCTGTCGCGGATCGGGCGGGCATCGGGGGATGAACGCGCGGCCGTAATGGCGCAAAGTCCGCTTGCCGGGGTTTACGATCAGGCGGTGGATCGGGAGTCGGCTTTCGAGCGACTGCAGGCGAGGGCGACCGCGTCGCCGGCGCGTGGCACCGGACGCTGGGAACGCGCGGGCGGTTCGGCGCGCGGCACGACGGCGCCTACCGCCAGTCGGGCCCCGAAGCCGGAGAAAAGCATGGTCGAGAAGGTTCTCTGGGGCGATGGCCGCCGGCAGGGCCTGGCCGAGGCGATGGCGAAAAGCGCCGTCCGCGACGTTGGGCGGCGTATCGGCCGTGAAATTGTCCGCGGCGTTCTCGGCTCGCTGTTCAAGTAGTCATGACCTGGGGGGAAGAGGTTCAGCATTCGGCCCATCCGGTTGCGGTCGCCGGCGGAACCCGGAATGCGGAAAAGCATTTCGCCCCGGCCGCGGCCGCGGCCGGGTGGGTAGATTTGTGCTGAGTTTCTGCGATCCCGGGCTGGGTGCGGCGACGGTGGAAGGGTGCAGCCAGATGCTGGTACGGGTAATGCCCAAGCCCGTAGATCATTTTCGGCATAGGGTCGCAACGTGTGGAAAGAATGTCCCCTCTTTCTCGTAACAATGCGTTAATCGATTTTCCCTAGGTTTGGCGGATCGCCAGAATGCTGAATGGCACGAACGCCGGGAAGACCGCTGCGGCATCCGAGAAGGGGCAATCATGAAAACGTTTAATTTCTACGCGGGCCTGTTTGTCATGACGGCTGCCACGCTCATGTTGCAGTTGATCCAGACAAGAATTCTTTCCGTTGTGGCTTGGTACCATCTGGCGTTTTTCGTCATCAGCATGGCTATGTTCGGTCTTACCGTCGGGGCCGTGTGGGTTTATCTGCGCGGAGCGCGGTTTTCCCAGGCCACGCTGTCGGCCGATCTCGCGAAATACAGCGCGGCCTTTGCGGTCGCCACGGGTTTTTCGGTGGTGACTCAGATGACGTTGGCGCCCGTTCCCACCTTGACGGTCACCACCGTCTGGGTCTGGCTCGAATTGGCCGTTTGCCTCGCGGTTCCGTTTTTCCTGGCCGGGGTCGTCGTCAGCCTGGCCCTGACCCGAAGCCCCTTTCCGGTCGGCCGTGTTTACGGGGTCGATCTTGCCGGTGCCGCGGTTGGCTGTTTCGGGGTGATCTTCCTGCTGAACGTCACCGACGGGCCGTCGGCGGTCTTGTGGACGGCGACACTGGGCATGATTTCGGCCATGCTGTTCGCGCATTCCGGTATCGGCGCTCCGGCCGTGGCCAGGACGTTCGCGGAACGCATGCTGCAAAGGCGGGGCGTCTGGATCGTGGCGCTTGCGGCCGTCGCTGTGCTGAACGGCATGGACGAGGGCAGGGCCGGAATTCATCCGATCTTTGCAAAATCGCGCGTCGAGGTTCTGGAGCCGGCGCCCTGGTACGAACGCTGGAACTCCTTCTCGCGAATTGCGGTTTCCCGGCCGCTGGAGGATGTGCCGGGTATGTGGGGCGCGTCGCCGAATTTTCGCGGCGAGGACTGGCGCCTTCCGCAAAGCTTTATGCATATCGACGGCGATGCGGCCACCTATGCCTACGGGATTGGCGGTGACGTATCGCGTGCCGGATTCCTGCGCTACGACATAACGACGCTGGCCTACAATATGCCGGATCGGCACAAGGCTGCGATCATCGGTGTCGGTGGTGGCCGCGATCTCATCAGTGCCAAGGTCTTTGGCGTACCGGATGTCACGGGCGTGGAGATCAATCCGACTTTCGTCGACCTGCTGTTCGGCGACAGCGGGATCAGCCGCTTTGTCGGTCTGCGGGACATGGCCGGCGTCAAGGTTCATGTCGACGAGGCCCGAAGCTGGATGGCCAGAAGCACCGACCATTTCGACGTGCTGCAGATGAGCCTGATCGATACCTGGGCGGCGACCGGCGCGGGGGCCTTCACGCTGAGCGAGAACGGCCTTTATACGGTGGAAGCGTGGCGGATATTTCTCGACCGATTGACGCCGCGGGGGGTCTTTACGGTCAGTCGGTGGTATTCGCCGCATGACGTCGGGGAGTCCGGCCGGCTGGTCAGCCTGGCTATGGGCGCCCTGATCCGCGAAGGTGTGGCGGACCCGCGTGAACATATCTATGTCGCCGCCGTCGACCACATCGTGACGCTGATCGTTTCCCGGACGCCCTTCACGACCGAGGAATTGACCGCGCTTGACGATGCATCGGCGCGGTATGCCTTCAAGGTGCTGGCGCGTCCCGGATCGGAGCCCGAGTCGCCGGTGCTGCGCGGCATTCTTGCCACGCATGACATGGCGGGTCTGGTGCACAATACGGGGAATTACATCCTCGATCTGACGCCGCCGACCGACGACCGGCCGTTCTTCTTCAACCAGCTTCCGTTGACGGATGCGGCGGCCGTTGCCGCCATGGTCATTGCCGGGAGAACCGTTGGCGTGGGTTCGGGAAACATATTGGCCACGTCGACCCTGGTCGTTCTTTTCGTCGTGGCGCTGCTGCTGGTCGTCGCCGCGATCTATATTCCGCTCAAGCCGACGGTGCGCGATATGGGGCGTCGCCTGGTTGTCGGCGGCACCGCCTATTTCATGCTGCTGGGACTCGGGTTCATGTTCGTCGAGATCGCCCTGCTGCAACGGTTCAGCGTGTTCCTCGGACATCCGATCTACTCGCTCAGCATCGCGCTGTTCTCACTGATCCTGTTTACGGGTGTCGGCAGCATGATTTCCGATTATGTGCGGATCGAGACGCGTGGGTTCTTCGGGATATGGGCCGGCGTAACGGCGGCCTATCTCGCCTCGCTGAATCTTTGGGTGCCCGGGATGATGCTTGGTTTCGACAGTGCAAGTCTGGTGGTGCGCGGTTTGCTGTGCATTGCCATCGTACTACCGGCCGGCTTGCTGATGGGCTTCGGTTTTCCCACCGGCATGCGCCTGGTCGGCGCCGTGGATCAACGGCCAACGCCATGGTTCTGGGGCATAAATGGGGCCAGCGGTGTGCTTGCCTCGGCGATGGCGGTCGGTTGCAGTCTCGCCTATGGAATCGGTGTAACGCTGGACGTTGGTGCGATCTGCTACGTGCTTCTGGTTCCTGCCGGCTACGCGATCCGGATGGCCGGGACGGCCCGGTAGAAGCCTGCGGTCGCTCTGCCGGCGCTGGCCAACCGTTTTCCGGCGCGCCGTGCGCACGGCGCGGGTCTTCGTGGAAAATTCCGCGTCCGGGATCATCAAGACCGCCGGGAATCGAGCCGGGGCAAACGTGGAGAGGTGCTCAGACCGGCAAGTTCGTACGGAAATAGGTCTGTGCGATACGGGCATGCAGGTCGCCCATCGCCACCTGAAGCCTATCGATAAACGCATGCAGGCTTTCCTGTTCGAGCGTTTCCACGTCCGCATCGGAAACCAGTTTGCGCAAGCGCTTGATTACGTTCAGCGAGTCCTTGTTGTTCGGCAGATGTGTCAGGCAAGCCTCGATTTCACCGAGGCTATGCGATATCGCGCGCGGGAAGTCCACGTCCCTCAGCAGGAAATCCAGGACATGGACCCGGCGCACCGATTGGTCGACGTGCTGGCGGTACATCTGGTAGGCGGACAGGGATTTCAACACGCTCATCCATTGTATGGTCTCGAACGGCCTCAACCCGCCGCCCAGATCCGGCAGCAGGTCGGCGGAACGCACATCGACAATGCGGCTGGTCATGTCGGCCCGTTCCAGGTTGCGTCCCATGACCAGGAAGTCAAAGCCGACGTCGTGGCT
Source organism: Rhodospirillales bacterium (assembly GCA_024644185.1). Lineage (GTDB taxonomy): Bacteria > Pseudomonadota > Alphaproteobacteria > UBA8366 > JADFVY01 > JAHELM01. Next base: position 6,406 of record JAHELM010000045.1, read on the forward strand.
CATGGTGCCCGATAACATCCCGACGATCGTTTGAGCCCCAACGATGATCGAGCGCAGGAACTCGTCACGGCTGGGTCTCAATAAGCCCTTCTGGACGTTGCGGCCGGCCTGGGCGTGCAGACCGCTGATCTGTTCCCAGGCTTCGCGCGGGATGATGTCGCGCATGGTGCGCGCGTTTTCGCGGGCCGCGGCAAGGCTGGAGACGATCGAGCCGGGGTTGCGCGGATCGGAGACCAGGAAGGCGACAACGTTCTTGTCGGTCGGGTTGCCGTAGAGTTGCCGGAACAGGTTCTCGGAACTGGTGATTACGATCAACGGATCCCAGCCGGTGCGCGCCTTCGCCGGCAGATCGAGATGCAGATGTCCGTTGACATTGACCAGGCGCGCGGTGTTTTCCGCCCGCTCGATCTGGCGGGCCATCCAATAGAGATTCTCGGCGACACGCGAAAGCATCAGTTGTCCTCCATGTCGTCGACGATCCAGGTGTCCTTGCTGCCGCCGCCCTGCGACGAGTTGACGACGGTGGATCCCTTGACCAGCGCGACGCGCGTCAGGCCGCCGGTCGTTACGGAAATCTCGCGCCCGGACAGAATGAAGGGGCGAAGATCGACGTGCCGGGGTTCCGCGTGGCTGTCGACCACGGTCGGCGTGGTCGACAGGTTCAGAAGCGGCTGGCCGATATATTCGCGTGGGTTCGCCCGGATCTTGCGCGCGAAAGCTGCATGCTCCTTCTTGCCGGCATGCGGGCCGATCAGCATGCCATAGCCACCGGATTCGTTGGCCGGCTTGACCACCAGCTTGTCGATATTGGCCAATACGTAGTCGCGGTCGGCCTTGTGCATGCAAAGATAGGTCGGCACATTTGGAATGATTGCCTCCTGATCGAGGTAATAGCGGATCATCTGCGGCACGAAGGCGTAGACGACCTTGTCGTCGGCGACACCGGCACCCGGCGCATTGACCAGGGCGACATTGCCCTTGCGCCAGGCCCGCATCAGGCCAGGCACGCCGAGCATGGAGTCCGGATTGAAAGCCTCGGGATCCAGGAACAGATCGTCGATCCGGCGGTAGATCACATCTACCGGAGACAGGCCCTGCACCGTGCGCATGAAGACACGATCCTTGTCGTCGACCGCGAGATCCGCGCCCTCCACGAGTTCGGCCCCCATCTGCTGGGCCAGGAACGAGTGTTCGAAATAGGCCGAGTTATATATGCCGGGCGTCAGGACCACGACTTTCGGTGTCCTGGCGGTCGTGGGCGCGACGGATACCAGCATCTCCAGAAGCTGCGACGGGTAATCGTCGACCGGCATGATATTGTAGTTCTCGAACAGGCCCGGAAAAACGCGCTTCATCACCTGCCGGTTTTCCAGCATGTAGGAAACGCCGGAGGGAACGCGAAGATTGTCTTCCAGGACATAAATCGTTCCGTCCTTGTCACGCACCAGATCCGAACCGCAGATATGCGCCCAGATCCCCAGCGGCGGATCGATGCCGACGCATTGCGGCCGGAAATTGCGCGACTTCGCAAGGATTTCCGCGGGAAATATCCCGTCCTTGACGATCTTCTGATCGTGATAGACATCGTCGATGAACATATTGAGCGCCTGGACGCGCTGCTTCAGCCCTTCCTCGATGCGTTGCCATTCGCTGCTGGCGAAGACGCGCGGGATGATATCGAAAGGCCAGGCGCGGTCGATGCTGCCGCCCTGCTTTTGCGAATATACGGTGAACGTGATGCCCATCGTCTGGATGGCAAGCTCCGCCGCATCCCGGCGCTGGCGAATCTGCTCGTCATCGAGTTGCGCCAGCCGGCGCCCCAGGATGCGGGCGGCATTGCGCAATTGGCCGCCCGGCCGTACCAGTTCGTCATAGGAGCTTGCGGCATCGTAGCCGCGCCATCGGATTGTCATTGGCTCTTGCCCGTCGCTTATGTAAGTTCCTCACAATGCTACACTGTTGAGAAGTTTTCGCAAATTCGCGGCATTTTGATACGGAAAAAGGCCCCTTGGAGTATATGTAGTGACATATTGCCTCGCTCTTCAGTTGCGGGATCATCTGATTTTCGCGTCCGATTCGCGGACCAGCGCGGGTGTCGACAACATCAACGTCTACAGCAAGATGTTCCTGTTCGAGGCGGACAAGGACCGGTTCATAGCAATCCTGACGGCCGGCAATCTGGCGACCACGCAGGCGGTATTGAGCCAGATCCAGCGCGATCTCGACAACCCGCATGCCGAGGAAAGCCTCCGCACCGTCGACTATCTTTTCGACGCGGCGCGCTATGTCGGCGGTATCAGCCGGGCGGTGCAGGCCGAATACGAGGAGGCGCTGACGCGTATCAAGTCGAGCGCGGAAGCCAGCTTTATCGTTGGTGGCCAGATCAATGGACGGCCGCACAATCTGTACCTGGTATACCCCCAGGGCAATTGCATCTCGGCATCGCCCGCCGCACCCTTCGTGCAAATTGGCGAGACGAAATACGGCAAGCCGATCCTGGATCGCGTAATCACGCCGGAAACTCCGGTGGGAGATGCCATGCGCTGTGCGCTGATGTCGCTGCTGTCGACCATGCGCAGCAACCTCTCGGTCGGCCTGCCGTTCGAGATTGCGGTATACCGGCGCGACACCTTCCGACTTGAGCGCAGGACGATCCTGGATCAGGACTCCGATTTGCTGAAGGAAATGGAAGAAAGCTGGTCGGCCGGGCTCAGGCAGGCGCTTTCCGCGCTGCCGCGCTTTGAATGGGAAGAGGATACGGTCTTGCTGCGCGACGCCAGTCGACAATGATCCGATCGATCAGCCGAAGCTTCTCGTTGGCCCCCAGGCCGATCGAGAAGGGGTAGGCGTCGGGCTGGCCCATGCTGCGGTTCAGGGCGTTCAATGCGGTGGTGAGCGCCGACCAGCCCCTGAGGACGCTATCCAGCGACGCCTCGTCGCCCGGGCGCCATTCCACGACGGGATGGCTGTCGATCGACAGCCGCATGTCGACGGCGGTCTCCAGCGTGTCCACCATGTGCATGTAATGGGCCCAGGTTTCCGCCCAGTCCTCCCATGGATGCGCGGAAGCGTAGGCGCTGACGTGGTCGTACGGCCAGTCCTGTACCGGGCCATTGGCGTAATAGGCGGCGAGCGCCGGCTGGTAGTCCTGCCGCTCGTCGCCGAACAGCGTGCGGACCGGCTCCAGCCAGGCCG
>JAHELM010000045.1:9610-10293 GCA_024644185.1 Rhodospirillales bacterium
AAGGTCCCAGTAGTAATGGCCGCTTTCGTGGCGGAAATGTCCCAGAAGTGTGCGATAGGCCTCGTTCATTCGCTCGCGCATCAGCTCGCGCGCCGGCGCATCCGCCTCGGCGATATTGATGGTGATCATGCCGTCGCCATGACCGGTGAGGATGCGATGGCTGTCGTCGAGATCGGCAATGAATTCGCCCAGATCGGACTCCGCATCGCGCAGAAACTGAAAGGCGAGGCCGCGACCGGGATCCACCGCCTTGCCGAAAACCGGCAGGCCGAGCATGTCGAGGGTATGAACCAGCCGCCGCTTCGCGCGCTCGATGCGGAACCAGAACTTCCGGTTCTCGGGTACGGAAAGGTCCGGGATGATGCTGTTCAGTCGGCAGGCGCGGCAATACGCATCCGGATCGTCCGCCGACACCATCCAGTTGCAGCAATTCTGAAATTCGTAATGCGCACATTTGCGATAGGCGCCCAGTGCGCCGTCGGGCGTGATCGCGGTCCAGTTGGCGCCGTCCTGTTCCTGGATCAACGCCGACACGATGTGGCGATCCGGCAGATATCCCAGCACCCTGCCGCAAGCCTGACATTGGGTGTTCTCGAAATAGATCCTGTTGCCGCACGCGCAGTGAAACGTCTTCATGGCCGGGCTCCCTTTCCGGGAGGGGTATGCGTAACCGTCATGCGGGC
>JAHELM010000475.1 GCA_024644185.1 Rhodospirillales bacterium
GCCATAAAACGCCAGTTCAAGGCCGACGGGGTTTCGGTTCGCGCCGATCCCGACCGGCTGCGCCGCGCGATCATCAACGTCTTTGACAACGCCTGCCAGGCCATGACGGGAACCGACGGACTGAACGGCGGGAGCGCCGGCGCGTCGCATCGCCTGACCGTGCTGACGCGGGTTCGCGCGGGCCGCGCCGAGATCGTTTTCCGCGATACTGGCCCGGGAATTGCATCCGACGTGCTGCCCAGGATTTTCGAGCCGCTGTTCAGCACCAAGAACTTCGGCGTCGGGTTGGGCTTGCCGACGGTCCGCCAGATCATGGAACAGCACGATGGCGGCGTCGAAGCCGGCAATGCGAAGGGGGGCGGCGCCGAGTTTACGCTGTGGTTGCCGCTGAAGCAGAAGACGCAGGACGCGAACGCATGATGAAGCCGCTGGACATCCTTGTCGTCGACGACGACCGCGACCTTTGCGAGGCAATTTGCGAGGCGCTGGAAATGGCCGGGCACCGGCCGGTCGCCGCCTTCAGCGGTACCGAAGCGATCCAGCAATTCTGCGACCGGCGATTCGATATCACCTTCATGGACGTCAAGCTGCCCGACATCAACGGCGTGGAAACCTTCATGGCGATCCGCCAGATGGTGCCCGACGCGAAGGTGGTGATGATGACCGGGTATCGCATCGAGCAATTGCTGCAACAGGCCGTCGGCCATGGCGCCATCAAGGTGTTGCGCAAACCCTTCGCCATGCAGGACGTGCTGCGGACGCTGCGCGAAGTGGTGCCGGCGGGCATGGTTCTGGTCGCCGACGACGATCCGGACTTTTCCGATTCGGTCCGCCATCTGCTGGAAGACAGTGGCTATTCAGTGCTGGTCGCGGCCACCGGGGCGGAAGCGCTCGACAAGGGCATGGCGCCGGAAATCGACGTCATCGTGCTGGATCTGCGCATGCCGGTCATGCAGGGGCTGGACGTCTATCTGGAATTGCGCCGGCGCGGCCGCGAGGTGCCGGTGATCGTCGTCACCGGCTATGCCCAGGAGGAACATGAGGCGATCGATGTGCTGCGGACTCTGTCGGTTACCGGCTGTCTGTTCAAACCGTTCGAACCCGGGCAGCTGCTGAAGGCGATAGAGACGGCCAGCCTGGCGGGGGGGCGCCCGGCATGACGGGGCCGGCGGCACTTCTCCGGGACGACCCCGACGAGGCTGCCGCGCGGCGGCGTGTCCTGGTGGTCGACGACGACGAGGATTTCGCCGAGGGGCTGACTGCCGTCCTCGAGCTCAACGGCTATGCCGCATTGGCGGTTTTCGATGCCCCGTCGGCCGAGCGCGTGCTCGACGACTTCGACCCGGATATGGCCGTCCTCGACATCCGGATCGGCCGGACAAACGGGCTGGATCTGCTGGCGTCCCTGCTGAAGCGCAGGCCCGGCCTGCCCTGCATCATGGCGACCGCCCATGCCGAACTGGATACCGCCATCAAGGCGGTCAAGAACGGCGCGCACGACTATCTGCGCAAGCCGCTGCGGGCCGAAGACGTCCTGACAATACTGGCGCGCTGCGCCCGGACGCTGGAACTGCGCGAGGCGCGCGACGCCGCCGAGGCCGCCGCCCGTCACGAACGCAGCCTGCTCTACGACGCCGTGGAGAGCATGGCCGAGGGCTTCGCCCTGTTCGATACCGAGGACCGCCTGGTGCTGGCCAACAACCGGATGCGCGCCATGCTGCCGCATATCGGCGGGTTATTGAAGCCGGGCGCCCGCTTCGAGGATCTGGTGCGCACCAGTGCATTGAGCGGGGCCTTCCCCGCCGCCGAGGGGCGGATCGAGGAGTTCGTCCAGGAACGCATGGCGCGCCACCGGACCCCCCAAGGTCCCTTCGAGTTGACCACCGCCGACGGCCGGCTGCTGCGCATCGAGGACCGGGTGACCGCCGATGGCGGATTGCTGGTGCTGTATACCGACATGACGGCGCGCCGCCATGTCGAGGAAGCGCTGGTCGAAAGCGAAAGCCGGTTCAAGGACATGGTGGCAACCGTTCCCGGCGTCGTCTTCCAGTTGGAGATCCCGGCCCAAGGCGCGCCGGCATTCCATTACGTCAGCCCCAGCGCCGTTGGCCTGATGGGCCTCGATCCCGAACTGGTGCTGGCCGATTCCAGCCTGTGGTTCGACCTGGTGCATCCCGACGACCGGCACGACATGCATGCCTCGCTGGAATTTTCCGCGCGCTCCCAGCAACCCTGGATGTGGGAAGGACGCATGGTTCTGGCCTCGGGCAGCGCCTGGTGGTGCCGCGGTGCCGCGCGCCCGCGCAGCCTGGCCAATGGCGGCACGCTGTGGAACGGCATCATCCTGGACGTCACCGAGCGCAAGGAACTGGAAGAGCAGCTTCTGCAGGCGCAGCGGATGAAGGTGGTGGGCCAGTTGACCGGCGGCGTGGCCCATGATTTCAACAATCTGATGCTGTCGGTACAACTGAATATCGAGAGCGTGGGCGACACCGGAAAACTTGACGCGGGATCCCGCAAGCATCTGGCGGACGCACTGCACAGCCTGTCCAGCGCCCGCGAGTTGACCCAGCGGCTTCTGGCGTTCTCGCGCAAGCAGCCGCTGAACCCCGAACCGACGGTCCTGACGGAGCTGGTAACCGATGTCGCCGATCTCATCCGGCGGACCCTGCGCGAGACCATCGCCGTCGAAACCCACTTCGGCGACAACCTCTGGCCGGCGATGATCGACCGCCGCCAGCTGGAAAGCGCGCTGATGAACCTGGCGCTGAATTCCCGCGA
>JAHELM010000476.1 GCA_024644185.1 Rhodospirillales bacterium
GGGTTTCTCGGCGGCGGCTGCGGTCATGCGCTCAATATAGGCGTCGCGGCGCGCCGGGTCACGGGGGGGTGCGCGCGATACCCCGACCGGTCCGCCGCCGACCGTCCGGCGAAGGCGAAACGAGACCCTTGCGACACCGGATGCACGTCGGCTCCGCCCCTGCCGGGACGGCGGCGATTGCAGGGATAGACCTGATACCAACGAGGTATCCTCAACGTCTTACTACATCATAAAGTGTATCGCAACTCTCTGAAATCAAACAAATTCCGGAAATAAATTCATATCTCGTTAATCGCGAATAGCTTACCCTATCGTTCAACCCGTACGGATTTCGATGGCGGCCGCCGACAACAATGAGCCGCCACGGGCATGATCCGAAACGGGTTCTCCCTGGCGGGGGAAAAGCAGGCACCGGCGGCGGGCCGGCGCCGAAAACGAGAGGGGTTGCCATGAAACACGAAGCCACGGCTCCGTCACAGGCGAGCCATGCCGACAAGCTGCGATTTCTCCAGATCGACGGACGTGTACGCGAAACGCTGCGGGCGTTCCGGCCGCATCTGGAAAAGAAACTGCGTTCGGTCCTCGACGCGTTCTACAATCACGTGGTCACCGTTCCCGAGCTGGAGACGCTGCTGGGCGGCCGCGGCAACACGGAAAACCTGGAGCGCCTGAAGGGCGCGCAAGGGCGTCACTGGTCGCATCTGTTCGAAGGCTCCTTCGACGACCGGCACCGGGCCCAGGCCGTTCGCATCGGCGAGACGCATTACCGCATCGACCTGAAGCCCACCTGGTACATGGGCGGCTACTGCTTCGTGCTCAGCCGGCTGCACGAGGTCGCCGTGGACACCTATCGCTGGCAGCCGGCGAAACTGAAGGCGGCGCTGGCCGCCATCAACAAGGCGGTGTTCATGGACATGGACCTGGCGCTGGAGGTCTACCACGAATCGATAACCCGCGAGCGTGACCGGCGGCAGAAGGTGCTGGCCGACCTGATCGCCGCCTTCGATACCGATACCGCGGCGGCGACGCAGGCCTTCGGCGGCGCGGCCGAGCAGCTGCGGGCGACGGCGCAGTCGATGACGGCGACGGCGGAGGAGACCAGCCGCCAGTCCGCGGCGGTGGCGACGGCGGCGCAGCAGGCCTCGGCCAATGTGCAGACGGTGGCGACGGCGGCCGAGGAGCTCAATGCCTCGATCCGCGAGATCGGCCGCCAGGCCCTGCAATCGGCCAGCATCGCCGGCAAGGCGGTGGAAGAGGCGGAAAGCACCAACCGGGTGGTGCGCGGGCTGGCGGAAGCCGCGACCAAGATCGGCGAAGTGGTGGACCTGATCAACAACATCGCCGGGCAGACCAATCTTCTGGCCCTGAACGCGACCATCGAGGCGGCGCGCGCCGGCGACGCCGGCAAGGGCTTCGCGGTGGTGGCGCAGGAGGTCAAGAACCTCGCCAACCAGACGGCCAAGGCGACCGAGGACATCTCGCGGCAGATTTCCGCCGTGCAGGAGGAAACCGGCGGCGCGGTGGATGCGATCCAGCGCATCGGCCATGTCATCGGCGAGATCAGCGACATCGCCACCACCATCGCCTCGGCGGTGGAGGAACAGGGCGTCTCGACCCAGGAAATCGCCCGCAACGTGCAGGAGGCGGCGCGCGGCACCGACGATGTGTCCTCGACCATCGAGGGCGTCAACAAGGCGGCGCAGGAAACCGGCGCCTCGGCGAGCCAGCTGCTTCAGGCCGCCAGAACCGTTGGCGACCGTTCCGACCAGCTGCGCGGCCGCATCGAGGAATTCCTCGCCGGCGTCAAGACCGCCTGACGGCGCGATACCCGACAACCGAACGCGCCCCGCCCGGATCCCGATCGTCCCCGGGCGGGGCCGTGCCCCGGGGCGGACCGGTCTCTCCACCGGTCCGCCCCAACTTTTTCCGGCATCGTCAAACTATCGATAAATCCGATAGTTTCTAGCAAAGAATATCGCGCAACCGTTAACTACCCCTTAATCGCTGAAACGAGATTATCCCTCATGCGGGGAAGCACCCCGGATGAGGGATGTCGTGGCACTCGGAGTCCGCGGACAGGAACGGAAAGGCGAGAACATCGTCCATGGCGCGGGCCGGTAGGGGCCCGTGAGGAGAAACCGGTTCCCGGCGGCGGTTCTCGCGGCCGCGGCGAACGGAATCCAGAACACAGCGCCAGGATCGAACAGTCGACAGCCAGCCAGCGTCTTCCGACAAGGAAGTCGCATCGCGCATCCGCCCCGTATTCGCGCGGGGATGCGCCGAAAATCAAACTCGGGGTGACATCAAGGGGCCGCAAGCCAGGCCGCCGCGGGCGCGGCGCCGGTTTCGGCGGGGAAACTTACATGCAAAATCTTTCGATCAGGTTCAAGATCACCGGTGCCTTCGCGCTGTTGCTGGTGGTCATGGCGTTTCTGGGCGTGTTCTCGTTGCTGCAGATGAGCACGGTCAACGACCAGTCGACGATCATCGCCGAAAACTGGCTGCCCAGCGTCCGCTATGCCAGCGACATCAATACCAACACGTCGGACATCCGCATCGGGCAGGCCACCCATGTCCTGTCGACAAGCGACGATGACATGCGCCGGGCCGAAGCCGACATTCGCGCGGTTGAGGATGCGATGGCCGCGAATGTTCGCGCGTACGAACCGCTGATCAACAGCGACGATGAACGCAAGTCCTGGGCCGAATTCGGGGCCAACTGGAAGAGATACCAAGCGACGTTCGAACGGGTGAAGGAGCTGTCGCGGCAGAACAACGACG
>JAHELM010000477.1 GCA_024644185.1 Rhodospirillales bacterium
CCGGCCGCGGTCAAGCGTTGGCTGAAAACGGGCGGCGTTTGACGGACATTCCCATCCCGGCCTCAAGCCGTGGCAGGGAATTCAGGTCGGGTGCTGCCCGATCGGTCAGGCGACCATATCGGTCAGTGAAGTCAACCCACCAGTTTCCGGAAATACGCTATCGTTTCCTTCAACCCATCTTCCAGAGATACCTTTGGCTCCCACCCCAGTACGGTCCGCGCCTTGGTAATGTCGGGGCATCGGCGCGGGCGATAATCGGGTGGCGAGGGTTTGAAGTCGATCTTGGTCCGGGAACCCGTGAGCCGCCGGATTTCCTCGGCGAGTTCGAGGATCGTGATTTCGTGCGTGGTGCCGATATTGATCGGGCCGGTGATCTCGTCCGGCGAGTCCATCAGCCGGATACAGCCGTCGACCATGTCGTCCACATAGCAGAAGGTGCGGGTCTGCTCGCCCTTGCCGAATAGCGTGATCGGCTCGTTTCTCAGCGCGGCGACGATGAAGTTGGATACCACCCGCCCGTCTCCGGGGTTCATGCGCGGCCCGTAGGTGATGAATATCCGTGCGATCTTGACCTTGATCGCGTGCTGGCGGTGGTAGTTGTAAACCAGCGTCTCCGCGCAGCGCTTGGCCTCGTCATAGCAGGATCGCGGGTCCAGCGGATTGACGTGGCCGTGATACTCCTCCGGCTGCGGATGAATCTCGGAATCGCCATAGACCTCGCTGGTCGATGCCTGGAAGAGCTTCGCATTCGTCCGCTGGGCAAGATCCAGCATGTTGATGGCGCCCAGCACGCTGGTTCGCGTCGTCTGGACGGGATGCAGCCGGTAATGGATCGGCGAGGCCGGGCAGGCCAGATTGTAGATCTCGTCGGCTTCCACCTGGAGCGGAACCGTCACGTCGTGGTGCATCGCCTCGAAACTGGGATTGGCGAGAATCGCCTGGATATTGGCGCGCGAGCTGTTGAAATAGTTGTCGACGCTGATGACCTCGTGGCCCGCGCCGAGCAATCGCTCACAGAGATGGGAACCGATCAGGCCCGCGCCGCCGGTCACCAATATCCGTTTTCTCAAACCGTGCATCGATACTCGCTCATATCCGTGGACTCTTTCGCCGCCGTGCGATCTGTCAGACCATCGGCGAAAGCCGCGCCCGGCGCAACCGGCTATTTGATCGCGGCGGCAGTCTCATTCGCCGAGCATTGCCTTGACCGCGGATTCCAGTTCGTCCGCATCCATCGTGTAGGCCAGTTTGGGGAAGTCGCCCTTGCCGCCGAACAGGTAATGATATTCCAGTTCCATCGCCCTGCCGAGCCGGCAAAAACAATCGTCGAGATAATTGGCCGGAAAAAATTCCAGGATCCGGGTGCCCTTCCGGCAGAACATCAGGCTGGCCAGCGCCGCCCCGTGCGGCGCGACGATGGCATCCGCGGAGGCGAACAATTCAGCCTGCTGGCGGAATGGAATGCGACCGGTGTCGACCGGTTCGAAGCCGTGTTTCGACAGCATTTTCACCAGCGCCGCTTCGTTTTTCGTCCGGCGCAGCACGGCGCTTTCCCTGGACAGGTATATCCGCCGGCCCTTGCCCGGGGGTGGCGCGGTCACGTCGTAATGGCGAAGGAACAGGGAAGCCACATCGCGCATGGGTTGCCGCGCCAGCGTGTTGTCCACGCTGTGCCGCTGGTTCTGATACGCCAGGAAGATGCTCCGGGCACAGTGCATCTTCTCGCCGGCGCGCAGCGTCTGGAAGGCGACGCCGGGCCAGTCCCCGGCGATGAAACGGAAGGCATCGCGCTGGATGGCCGAAAGATCCTCGCGCACCAGGAAGATCACCCGCTCCGCCGGGTCGTGCCAGTGGCGCAGCCAGACCATCGCCGGCATCAGCAGATCCCAGAAGAAATGCGCGAAATGGCGGTGTCCGCGGCGGACGCCGAGAAGATTTATATAGGTCGCCTCCGGGTCGCCCTCGATACGGCGCAGCGGTCGGGCGATCACCCAGTTCGGGTGCATCCGCGTGCGCGCGCCATCGAGATGAAGCACCCTGCCGCCCCGGTTTTCCACGGTCACGCCGGAACTGCCCAGCATGGTCACGTCGGCCAGCCGGGCCATCTTGAATATCACCCGCAGGCGATCCAGTTCCGCGTCGGTGCAGCGCAGGACGTCACGCTTTTCCGCCTCGCTGAAGAGGATGCCCTGGTCACGGACCGGGTCGATGACCAGCGTCTGGACGGACCCGCCCTCGGCCACGTCCTCGAAGCATATGGCGTCCTCGTAATAGTTCAGGAATTCGCGCAGGCCCGGAATCCGGCACAGCGCCGAAAACGCGGCGGTCTTGAGCGCGCGCGCGTTCAGGTTTCGCAGGATGACTCCCTTGTCTCTCATGCTGGGCGACTTCCGGTTCCGGTGGGCAGGGCGGTGGCCGTGTCAGAACTAGCACAGCCGGTTTCGCGCCGCGATTAAACTTTACCCGGTCGCGTCCGCCTCCCTATGATGCGGCCGGACGGGCCCCTGGCCGCTTTTTTCGGAGAACATTGCCCATGATCCGCACGATCCGTGAGTTCGGCCGCTGGCTGCGCATCCCGTTGAACCGCCGGCAGGCGATGGAGCGGCTGGGCGAATTCCACCGCGCCGCCCGGTCGCTGGACGATATCGTGCGCGCCGCCATGCATTTCGGCACCAAGGGCAAGTACCGGGTGAAGACGACGCAGATCCCGTCGGAAATCGCCGCGCTGGCCCGCGAGGTGGAAAGGCTGAAACCCCGCATAGTCGTGGAGATCGGCACCTA
>JAHELM010000478.1 GCA_024644185.1 Rhodospirillales bacterium
ACGCCATCGCGGATGGGATAGGCGAGCCGCGCCTTCTCGCTGACCAGTTCGCCGCGCTGCGCGTCGTAGCGCAGGGGGCCCTTGGTCAGCGGGCAGACGAGAAGCTCGAGGAGTTTCGGGTCGACACCGGATTGCTGCCCGCCATGCATCGAATGAATCCTTTCCGTGGTCTATTGCCGGGCCCCGCCGGGCCCCGGGGATGTATCGCCGAATACGGCCATTTCAACCAGCGTCGTCAGCATGGCGCCGCGCGCGCGCAGATCCGGCGCCTCCAGCAGCGCCTGCTTTTCCGAAGCGCCGAACGGGCAGATCATCGAAAGACACGTCACCAGCCGCTCGTCGGGCGCCTGGCGCAACGTATCCCAGTCCGCGCTCAGGCCATGCCTGTCGAAATAGCGGCGCAAGACGTCCAGCAGCCGGTCGCGGTCCAGGCCGGCATCGCTCTCGGCGACCAGATCGCCGGCATGGCGCGTCCAGTCCGGCCGGATGCGCCGATAGCCGCGCGCCATCGGCAGTTCCTCGGCGGCATCGAAGCGGCATACGCCCTTCAGCGCGATCAGGTAACGGCCGTCGCCGGTCTCCTCGAAGCGGCTGATCCGCCCGGCGCAGCCGGTGCCGTAAAGCCGGGGGCTGGCCTCCTGGCTGGCCGGATCGGCGGGTTGGATCATGCCGATCATGCGTTTGGTCGCCAGGGCATCCTCGACCATCGCCAGATAGCGCGGCTCGAAGATATTGAGCGGCAAATGGCCGCGCGGCAGCAGCAGAACCTCGGCCAGCGGAAACACCGGAAGCGCATCCGGCAGATCCGCCAATCTCGGTTCCAGCGCGCTCATGAAAACAGGATCGAGGACAGCCGGCGGCGCGATTCGGCGGCCAGCGGGTCGGTCGGGCCCAGCGCCTCCAGAATCTTGACGAATTGCTTGCGCGCCGCCTGCTCGTTCCATTCGCGGTCGCGCCGGACCAGATCGAGCAGCCCGTCGATCGCCGATTTCACGTCACCGGCGCCGTAATGCGCCATGGCCAGCTCCAGGCGGGCTTCGTTGTCCTTCGGATTGGCGGCCAGCCTGGCCTCCAGCGCGGCGGTATCGGCGGCGCCGGCGCTCTCCGTGGCAAGCGCGATGGCGGCGCGGATGGCCGCGATTTCAGGGCCGGAAGCCTTGTCGTCCGGGATCGCCTGCAAAGCCAACCGCGCGTCCTCGACATGACCGTCCTTCAGCAGGCAGCGGGCGAGGCCCGCATGCGCCCGGTATTCCTCGGGATCGTGCTCGACGATTTGCTGGTAGATCGCGCCGGCCGTGGCGGTATCGCCGGCATCCAGCGCGCCCCCGGCCTGTTCCAGCGCCTGTTCCACCGGCGACGGGCCGGCGGCGCCGCCCGCCGCGGCGATCAGCTTGTCGACGAACTGCTTGAGTTGCGATTCCGGCAGCGCGCCGGCGAAGCCGTCGACCGGCCGGCCCTTGACGAAGCCGTAGACCGTGGGAATCGACTGGATGCGAAGCTGCTGGGCGATGGCCGGATTTTCATCGGTGTTGATCTTGACCAGCCGGACCTTGCCGGCGGCGGCCTTGACCACCTTCTCCAGGGCCGGGGTCAACTGCCGGCAGGGACCGCACCACGGCGCCCAGAAATCGACGATGACGGGGATTGTGTTGCTGGCCTCGATCACCTCGGTGACGAAGCTGGCATCGGTCGCCTCTCGGATCACCGGGGCCTTGTTCGTGGATTGACCGATCAATTGATCCATGGCGGGGTCCAAATTCCATTCGATGTTTTTCCGGCCCGGGCGCTGCCCGCCGGTCAGGGTGATAAATGGACGCTCGCCGTCGCTCTGGCAAGCCCCCGGCGCCGATCAGGGCGCCGCGTCCAGGTCGAAATCGACAATCAGCGGCGGGTGATTTTCCGCCTGCAGAAAGCGCAGCAGATCGGCCGGGGCGATCGTCGTCGTGCGGTCGTTGCGCAGGGGATGCGCATTGACCGGGCTTTCCTCCAGCACCGCCTTGTCGAGCACCATCGCCACCGCGCCGGCGCCATCGTTGATCACCGCGAAGGGGGTGACGGCACCGGGGACCACGCCCAGATGCTCCATCAGCCGCTCGGCGCTGCCGAAGGACAGGTTGCCCTGCGCGCCCAGGCGCTGGCGCAGCGCCTTCAGGTCCATGTCGCGGGATTCCAGAACGGTGACCAGCCACATGCGGCCCTTCTTGTCGCGCAGGAACAGATTCTTGATATGCGCCCCCGGCAATTCGCCGCGCAGCGCCTGCGACTGCTCTACCGTATAGAGCGGCGGATGCTCGTGCGTTTCATGCACAATGCCCAGTTCGGCCAGGCGGGCGAACAGATCGGTGTCGACAAGGGTGCGTGCGCGGTCCATGGGACTGATTTTCTAACCGCGCGGCGGCCGCGCCGCAAGCCCCGAAGGCGGGATCGGGTGCACCCAGACGGGCCGCGAAAGACCGCTTGCAATGCGCGCGTCATTGCGTATTATGCCGCCCGCATCGGACACCCGCGCAACCGCGGGCGTTACCCGGTTCCAACGATGCGGGCGTAGCTCAGCGGTAGAGCGCAACCTTGCCAAGGTTGATGTCGTGAGTTCGATCCTCATCGCCCGCTCCAGTTTCAGCAAAAAACCGCCGCCTTTTCGGGCCGGCGGTTTTTTCATGTTCGGCACCGGCCTTGCCGCGGCCGGCGCACCGGCCTTTAATGGCCGCGCCGATGCCGCGCAAGATCGATATTTTCATACAGTGAAAATAACGCTACTCTCAAGAAAGACGT
>JAHELM010000479.1 GCA_024644185.1 Rhodospirillales bacterium
CGTCCAGCAGGCGGCGCGGGGAACCGACGAGGTGTCGCTGAATATCGAGGGCGTCAACCGGGCGGCCGGCGAAACCGGAGCGTCGTCGAGCCAGGTTCTGCAGGCGTCGGCCGATCTCAACCAGCAGGCCGTGCGCCTGCGGGCCGAGATCGAGCGTTTCGTCACCGAGGTCAAGGCGGCCTGATCCGGCGGGACAGTCGCGCCGGGACGCGGCGATGCGGATCGCCGCCCGCTAACGCCGATCCCGGCGAGACCGCGACATCAGCGCATGCCCGGACTCCTTCAGCAGGGCGAGCGAGGGATAGTCGATGGTCGTCAGCCCGCCATCGACCACCAGCGTCTGGCCGGTGATGAATGAGGACTCGGCCGACGCCAGGAAATACACCGCCGCCGCGATTTCGGCGGGCGTGCCCATGCGGCCCAGCAACGACGGCGGCAGGGCCCAGGTTCCGTCCGCACTGCCCGAGGCGTGGGCGCCGGCATCGGTTTCGGTGCCGATCCAGCCGGGGCTGACGCAATTGACACGAATGCCCAGCGGCGCCGCCTCGGCGGCCATCGCCCGGGTCAGGCCCTCGACGGCGGCCTTGGCGACACAGTAGAGGCCCCAGTTGCCGTGCAGGCTTGCCGTCGACGACACGTTGACGATGGCGCCGCCCCGCGCCATCGCCGGCAGCGCATGGGCCGAGACAAAATACGCAGAATCGAGATTGGCGCCGCGCAGCTTGCGCCAGCGCTCGCCGGGACCGTCGGTATCGGCCACGCCCGAACGGCGCGACCCCAGCCCGGCATTGTTGACCACCACGTCCAGCCGTCCGAATCGCGCCTCGACCGCACCGATCAGGGCCTGAACCGCGGCTTCGTCCGTCAGGTCCACCGACCAGAATTCGGCATCCGCGCCGGCCTTCCGCATTTCGTCCAGAACCGTCGCACCCTTCGCCGGGTCGCGGCCGACGATGGCGACGCGCGCGCCCTCGCTGGCAAAGCGGGATGCGATGCCACGCCCAATTCCGGAATTGCCGCCCGTCACCAGGACCGTGTTGTCCTTCATCTGTCTTCCCTTCCGCTTCCACCGGCACTCGGGCCGATCTGATCGTCGATCCCATCCAGATAGCGAAATTGAATTATTTCAACGCCCTAAAGGATGAATTCATTGATATGAATTTTGCCGACGGAACTCTAGTATGCTATCCGCGGTGGCTGGCTGCCAGCGGATGGTCTCCATCCGTTGGCTGAAACGGCTCAATCTACGTTTTTTCGGGATGGGACGCGGATGCACGGGGCGACATGAGCGACGATAAATTCAGCTGGCTGGGCGAGGACGAACTCCGGGAACTGATCGAGAAATACGGTCGGACCATGCCGGTCATCAGCGTCGTGAATACGGAACCGGGGTCGGGCAAGAGCACGTTGATCGCCCATATGGCGGCGGCGGCGCTGGCCGGCGGCACGGAATCCGTCGTTGCCATCGACATGGCGGCGCGCAGCAGCCTGGCGCATTGGTGGAACCGGCGACGCGGCGGCAAACCGGCACTGTCGTCCTATACCGGCGCCGGCAAGCTGAGCGCCATCCTCGGGCGGCTGCGTGACATGGGGGTCAAGCTCTGCCTGATCGACACGCCGTCGGTGGCCAACGACATGGTCGAACAGGCCATTGCCGCGGCCAGTATCGTGGTCATCCCCTGCCGCCCGCGGCGCAAGGACCTGGATGCGGTCCGGGAAGTCGCGGTGGTGGCGCACTATCTTGAAAAGAAATGCATCTTCGTCGTCAACTCGGCACTGCCGAAGACCCGCATGACCGAGGCGATCGCGGTCGAGTTGTCGAAGCTGGGCACGCTGGCGCCGACGCCGATTCACCGCCGGCCGGCATTTGCCAAGGCGATGGAGGAGGGTCGCGTCATGGCGGAGGTCGAGGACGAGGCGCGCGCGGCCAAGGAAATCGCGACGGTCTGGGAGTACCTGCAGGAACGGCTGGAGCGGATGCGCAGCTGACGGATCGCGGCCTGGCGGCGGAGACTGTCGATGAGTAACGTCGTGCCGTTCGAACGCAGGGCCGCTGGCCGGCCGGATCTGGCGGGTTCACCACGTCGCGGCATGCTGGCGATTGTTCTGGCATCGGCCATGACCGGCACCGGCAAGACCATGCTGGCGGCCCATCTGGCGGTCGAGGCGGGGCGCGGCGGCGATGCGCCGGTTGGCATTCTGGACACCGACCCGAAGGGCAGCCTCGCCGAATGGTTCCGCCGGCGGCATGGCGGAATCGGTCAGCCGGCCCATGCCGCCCATGTGGATATGGCCGACCTCGCCGAGGCCGTGACCGCCATGGCGGCGCGCGGCTGCCGCCTGTGCTTCATCGACACGCCGAGCGGCCCGGCCGAGGCGATCGCGCCGGCCATCGAGGCGGTGGGGCTGGTGATCGTGCCTTCGGATGCCGATCCCGGAGGCACGGCGGACGCGGTGGCCCTGGCCCGGAGCATTGCCGGGCGGGCGACGGTCGCCTTCGTCACCAACGGCCGGTCGCATTCCGGCGAGAAGACGGGCAATGCCCTGGCGGCGCTGGGCGCGGGGCTGGGCTGGCCGGCCGGCATGGTGCGGCACGCCGACCTGTATCCGCTGGCCATGACCGCCGGACGGACGGTCGGCGAATGCCAGCCGGAAGGCTACGCGGCCGCCGATATCGCCGAATTGTGGGCGACGATCCGGGGTATCCTGGTGGCGGGTTAGGGGCGCGGCCGAGGCGAACGGTTCCCATCGGGCACGGCACGTC
>JAHELM010000480.1 GCA_024644185.1 Rhodospirillales bacterium
CCGGTCCCGCCCAGCGCCCCGGCGGCGCCCGCGCTCAGCCATGGCGAGGCGGCGGGGCTGGACCGCCGCACGCTCGACCGCCTGCGCCGTGGCCAGATGCCCGTCGAGGCGGAGATCGATCTGCACGGTCATACCCAGGATGCGGCGCACCGGGCGTTGACCGGCTTCATCCTTGGCCAGGCAGCCGGCGGCCGGCGCTGTCTGCGGGTGATTACCGGAAAGGGATTCATGCGCGAAGGCCGTGGCGTGCTGAAGGAAGCGGTGCCGCGCTGGCTGAACGAGGCGCCCCTGCGTGAACTCGTCCTCGCCTTCACCCATGCCCGCCGCGATGACGGCGGCGAGGGCGCGCTCTACGTCCTGCTGCGCCGCAAGCGGGTGACGGGGACCGGCGCATGACCCCGTTCGGCAAGCGCCTGCGCGAATTGCGCGAGGCAAAGGGCGTGGCGCTGCAGGACATGGCGGCGGCGCTGGATATTTCCGCGCCCTATCTCTCGGCGCTGGAGCATGGCCGCCGCGGCCGGCCCAGCCGGCTGCGGGTGCACCAGATCTGCCAGTATTTCAATATCGTCTGGGACGAGGCGGACGAGCTGCAACGCCTGGCCCGCGTCTCGCATCCGCGCGTCACGGTGGACACCTCGGGCCTGACCCCGGAGGCGACCGAACTCGCCAACGAACTCGCCGGCCGCATTCGCAAATTGCCCGCTGAACGCGTCACCCGCCTGCTGGCGCTGCTGAAGGAAAACTAGAACAGTATCCGGCCACGGCGCCGTCAGGCCAGAAGATGGGCGAGCACGGCGTTCAGGCGCTGCCGGCCCGCCGCCGTGGCCCGCAGCCCCGCCGCGTCCAGCGTCAGCAGCCCCTCGCCGCACAGATCCGCCAGCCGCGCCGCCGGCAGCGCGGATTCGAAATCCAGACCGGCAATGTCCAGGAAATCCCGGCGGGCAACGCCGCCGGTCAACCGCAGCCCCATCATCAGGGTTTCCGTCAGCCTTTCATCGGCGGTCACCGCCAGGGCCTCGGCCGTGCCGTGGCCGGACGCCGCGACATCGCGCAGCCAGCGATCCGGCGCCCGCTGTCGGCGCCAGGCGGTGGTCTCGCCCGACCGCGTCGTGCGGCCATGGGCGCCCGGGCCGATCCCCAGGTAATCGCCATAGCGCCAATAGGTCAGGTTATGACGGGATTCGGCGCCGGGCGCCGCGTGGTTGGAGATCTCGTAGGCCGGCAGCCCGGCATCCGCGAGTATGTCCTGCGTCACCTCGTAAAGCGCCGCCGCGTCGTCCTCGCCGGGTGTCGCCAGCGCGCCGCGGGCATGCATCGTGTGAAACGCCGTGCCCGGCTCGATCGTCAACTGGTATACCGACAGATGGTCGCCGGCCTCGCCGATCGCGCGCTTAAGTTCGTCCCGCCAGGCCGTCACCGTCTGGTCGGGCCGCGCATAGATCAGGTCGAAGGAATAGCGATCGAACAGACGCGCCGCCAGGCGGACCGCCGCCAGCGCCTCGTCCGCCCCGTGCTTGCGGCCGAGCGCGACCAGCGCCCTGTCGTCCAGCGCCTGCACGCCCAGCGACACCCGGTTCACCCCGGCGTCGCGAAATCCGGCCAGCCGCCCGGCCTCGACCGAGGTCGGGTTGGCCTCCAGGGTGATTTCGGCCCCGGGCGCCAGGCCCCAGACTTCGCCCGCCCGCCCGATTATCGCCGCGACCGTCGCCGGTTCCATCAGGGACGGCGTGCCGCCGCCGAAAAAGATGCTGGTCAGCGGCCCCGGGCCGGGCGACTCGGATCCCCACGCATGATTCATCTCGGCCAGCAGCGCATCGCGCCAGGCCGCGTGGTCGACGCCCTCGCGCACATGGCTGTTGAAATCGCAATAGGGGCATTTGGCGAGGCAGAACGGCCAGTGGACGTAAAGGCCGAATCCGCGCCCGTGCGGAACGGGGTTCATCGGCCGCGCCGGAAACAGGCGGCGACGAGCTGGCGGAAGGCATCCGCCCGATGGCTGATCGCGTGCTTGGCCGCCGGCTCCATCTCGCCGAAGGTGAGGTCGTGGCCGAGGGCGAGAAACATCGGGTCGTAGCCGAACCCGTTCCCCCCACGCGGCGGCCAGACCAGCGTGCCGTCGACGCGGCCCTCGAAACATTCCACATGCCCGTCCGGCCAGGCCAGGGCCAGGGCGGCGACGAAATGCGCCGTCCGGTCGGCCTTGCCGGAAAGCGCCGCCTCCGTCCTTTCCATGGCAAAGGCGAAATCCCGCGCCCCGTCGTCGCGCTCGGCCCAGCGCGCCGAATGAATTCCCGGCCGGCCGCCCAGCGCATGCACCGCGAGGCCGGAATCGTCGGCTAGCGCGGGCAGCCCGGAAACGGTGGCGGCGGCCAGCGCCTTCAGTTCGGCATTGGCGCGGAAGGTCTCGCCGGTCTCCTCCGGCTCGGCCAGCCCCAGCGCGGCGGCGGATACGACCTCGACGCCGAGCGGCGCCAGCAATTCGTCGATCTCGCGCACCTTGCCGGCGTTGTGGCTGGCGATGACGAGCCTGGGTCCGTTGAATTTTCGCACCGTGTCCGACCTCCGTCCATGCATTGCGCCTCTATATAGCGCGCGCGGCGCGATTCCGAATGCCGATCTTGCCGCAACCCGCCCGGTCCCTGCCGCGGGCCCGGCCGAAGGCGGCGGGCTCCCGGGACAATGCACACCTGAAATACAGGCCCCGATGTCGCGGGCCGGGTCCCGTTTCTTGGCGGGAAGCCTGGCGGCGACGGTTCGGTG
>JAHELM010000481.1 GCA_024644185.1 Rhodospirillales bacterium
GTCCTGTGCGACGAGATCGTCCGGCTGGCCGGCAGCCTGGAGGAAGAGGAAATCCGCCGCGCCCGCAACCAGCTCAAGGCGTCGACGCTGATGTCGCTGGAATCGACCGGCGCGCGCGCCGAACAGATCGGCGAACAGGTACTCGTCTACGGCCGGGTAATCCCGATCGACGAAATCGTCCGGCGTATCGAAGCGGTCGATGTGGCGACCCTGGAACGCGTGACCCGGCGGATCTTCGCCGGCCGCCCGTCCCTGGCGGCGATCGGCCCGCTTGGCCGCATGATGCCGTATGAGACCGTCACCCAGAGGCTATCCGCCTGACCATCGGAAGGGGGTGGTCGGATGTGGTCCCTGATCGGCGAGGGCATCCCGGAAACCAGGCTGGTCGGCCCGCGCGTGCTGCTGCGCCCGCCGATCCGCGCCGATGCCGCCGCCTGGGCCGAACTGCGCCGGATAAGCCGCGATTTCCTTGAGCCATGGGAGCCGAGCTGGGCGATCGACGCGGCGACGCGGGCTGAATTCCACCGGCGGCGCCAGCGCTATGTCGATGAATGGCGCTCCCGCGCCGGCTATGCGTTTCTGATCTTTCATCGGGATCGTGGCGATCTGCTGGGCGGTATCGGTCTGTCGAACGTCCGCCGCGGCGTCGCCGACATGGCAAGCCTGGGCTACTGGACGGGCAAGCCGCATGCGCGCCAGGGCTATATGACCGAGGCCGTCGCCTGTGCTGTCGCCTATGCCCTCGATACGCTGGGCCTGCACCGCGTCGAGGCCGCATGCCTGCCGGAGAACGCGGCCAGCCAGGGCCTGTTGCGGAAATGCGGATTCCACGAGGAAGGCATGGCCCGCGGCTATCTCAAGATCGACGGCCGCTGGCGCGACCACCTGACCTTCGCGGTCCTGAACACCGATCCGCGGTGACCGTCAGGCGTGACCGGCCTCGCCCGACAGCAGGGCGACGTCGACGCCCAGCTTGGCGATCGAGCGTTCCCATTTACGCGCCAGATCGCGATCGAAGATCAGGGTCTCGTCCGGCGCCACGGTCAGCCAGGAGTTCTGCTGCATCTCGCCATCCAGTTGACCGGCGCCCCAGCCGGCATAACCCAGCGCCAGCAGGGCCTGCCGCGGACCGCTGCCCTCGGCGATGTCGCGCAGAATATCGATCGTCGCGGTCAGGCTGACCTCGTCATTCACCTGGATCGTGCTGCCCTGCCGGTAGTCGCTGGTATGCAGGACGAAACCACGCCCCGATTCCACCGGTCCGCCGACATGAACGGGCAAGGCGATCGGCGCCGGCCCGGCCTCGATACCAAGCTGCCCCAGAAGGTCGGGAAAGGTCATCTCGTCCGCCAGGCGGTTGACCACCAGCCCCATCGCCCCGTCGGCATTGTGCACGCAGACATAGATTACCGAGCGCTCGAAGCGCGGATCGTTCAGCCTTGGCATGGCGACCAGAAGCTGGCCGGTCAGATATCCCGAAGCGGTATCGTCGAATTGCACCGTGGTCCGCCCTTGTTGCGCCGCCCGGTCTCAGCGCGGCCTGTCCAACCATTTATATCAGGGCTCCGTTAAACAAAGGTCAAGTCTCCGCCCCGCGGCAATTGGCCCCGCGCGCAAAAATCCGCTAGGATTCCGGTTAGCAGGGGCCGATTCGGCCCTCCACGGTTTCGGGACAGGATGGAACACGCACTCGAACTCACCGGTCTGGCCTTCGTCGTCGTCGCCGCGACGCTGTGCGGCATGGCGATGACGCGCCTCCGCCAGCCGGCCATTGTCGGCTACATCCTGGCCGGCGTGCTCCTCGGTCCCTCCGGGCTGGGCCTGGTGCACGATCGCACGCAGGTCGGCGCGCTGGCCGAGCTGGGCGTGCTGATGCTGCTGTATTTCGTCGGCATGGAGTTGAGCCTGCGCAGCTTCCGGCGCAGCTGGCGGATCGGCCTGTTCTCGACGCTGATCCAGATCGGCGCCAGCATGGCGGCGATGCTGGTGGTCCAGCAGGTGCTCGGCTGGCCGATCGGCTATGCGGTGCTGTTCGGCTTCGCCATCGCCCTCAGCAGCACCGCGATCGCCGTCAAGATGCTGGACGATATCGGCGAGCTGCGCACGCGCGTCGGGCGCACCGCCATCTCGGTGCTGATCGCCCAGGACCTGGCGGTCGCCCCGATGCTGCTGATCGTCGGCGGGCTGGCCGGCGGCGGTTTTCAGCTTTCGATCTTTCCCAAGGTTCTGGTCTCGGTCGGGCTTCTGGTGGCGGTGACCATGTACTTCACGCGGCAGCGGCGTATCAGCCTGCTGCCGCTGTCGCTGGTGGTCGGCAATGCCGACTTGCTGCCCCTGGCCGCCGTCGCCTGGTGTTTCGGTTTTGCCGCGCTGAGCGGCGTCGTCGGCCTCAGCCCGGCCTACGGGGCGTTCCTGGCCGGACTTCTGGTCGGCAACAGCGCCGAGCGCCAGGCCGTGGCAACGGTCGCGCACCCGGTGCAAAGCATCCTGCTGATGGTGTTCTTCCTGTCCATCGGCCTGCTGATCGACCTGGACTATCTGTGGGAGAATCTCGGCGTGGTCGTGGTTCTCTGGCTGTTCATCGCGGTCTTCAAGACGGCGCTGAACGTCCTCATCCTGCAATTGATGGGCGAGCCGCCGCGACGGGCCTTCCTTACCAGCCTCAGCCTGGCCCAGATCGGCGAATTCACCTTCGTGCTGGGCGCGGCGGCGCTGGATCACGGGGTCATCAATTCCGATCTGCACCGATTGATCG
>JAHELM010000482.1 GCA_024644185.1 Rhodospirillales bacterium
CCGGCGGCCAGCGCCGCGGCGACGCGCCCCAGGCCTCGACGATCCGCCTGAACCGCGCAAGATCCATGTCTCGTTCCATCCGGTCGGGCATCACAACTCTCCCATCAAATCGTCCCGCATGTCCCGCAATCCGTCCCGAAGCGAGCGCCGGCCGCGTGCCAGCAGCGATTCCAGCGCATCCAGACCGACCCCCAGGATCCCGGCCGCCTCGTCCTGGCCCAGTTCCTGGTAATGCACCAGCACGATGGCTGCCCGCTGGCGTTCGGGCAAGCGGGCAAGTGCGGCCTCGACCGTGCGCGCCACCCGGCGGCGCTGGCTGTCGGCATCGGGACCGCCGGCCGGATCGGCCCGGTCCGGCGGATCCGCTTCGGTGGCCGTGCGCCGTCGCCGACGCAGCCGGTCGATGCACAGATTATGCGCCACCCGATGCAGCCAGGTGCCGACTCTGGCCTCGGCCCGCCAGCGCGGCGCCTGCGTCCACAGGCGTAAAAAGGCTTCCTGCGCCACGTCCTCGGCCTCGGCATGGTCGCCCAGCATGCGCCAGGCAAAGGCGACGATGCGCCCCAGCCAGACATCCATGAGGGCGCGCCAGGCCGTGGAATCGCCGGCGCCGACGCGGGCAACAAGCGCCGCGTCGGCCTTGACCGGATCGGGATCCGGGCTGGCGTCCCTGTCATCGGGCATGGTCGATCATACCGCGTCCGTGCCGTGGAGAAAGTCCGCCATTGTGCGCTGGGGATCATCTGTCCCGCGGATCGACCGGCGGCGCCCCGTCAGTTGGCGCCCCCTTGCGGACCCTCGCCCTTGCCCTGGCCCTTCGGGCCACTCTGCATCTCGCCCTGGTTCAGCGACCCGTCGCCGTTCTGGTCGAGCATGGCGAACAGCTTGTTCTGGCCCGCCTCGAATTCGGCGCTGGTGACCGTACCGTCGCGATCGGTGTCCATGCGCTCGAACATGCGGCCACCGCGCTCGCCATCGCCCAGTTCGTCCTTGCCGATGCTGCCGTCGCCGTTGGCGTCCAGGTGCTGGAACATACGATTGCCGCCGGCGATGAATTCGGCCAGCGTGATCGTGCCATCCTTGTCGGCGTCGATACGGTCGAAGCGCGCCTGCTTGCGATCGCCCTGCTGGCCCTCGCAAGCCAGCACGGAAACCGCCGGAACGGCGGCAACCAGACCCAGGGCGACGAGGAAGATATGCGTTTTCATATTACTGCTCCCGTTTTGAAAAATCGAAATTGACCGATCGATCCTTCAACGCGGCAGCGGCAATATTTCCGTCGCGGGAAAAAGATAGAATGCAATGTTTCGGTGGCGGGCGATCAGTGCGTCGGCTCGAACGCCTCGTAGACGATCTTGCTGACCTCGAGCAGCGGCTGGCGCGGCAGGTCGCCGGCGATGGCGAAGCCGAAATCCGGCTCCAGCCAGATGAAGGCGCCGACACCCTTGGCTTCCTGATAGTGGAACGCGGTTTCCTGGCCGCTGTCGTTGCGCGACACGTAGAGGGTGACGCGGCGGCCCGATGCATCCTCGTACATCAGCTGCGCCGCCGCTTCGCCATCGACGGCCGGCAGCAGGCGGCCGCCGACCAGCGCGAAGCCCAGCGACGACAGGTCCGGCGCGGTCATCGCATAGCCGACCCGCCGCGACAGCCATTTCATCAGGTGGTCCGAGTCGTCGACGCCGACTTCCACCGGATGCAGTTTTTCCACCGCATAGACCCGATAGGCCGAAATCGCCTCGGCCGCCATCGCCCGCGTCGCCCCGTCGACGCCGAAATCGGCCAACCGGTCATGCGCCAGCCAGCCGCCGGTCAGGCCGACCGCCAGCCACAGGATCGAGGCCGCCACCGGCACCAGCCAGCGCCGCCGGCGCTGCATCGCCGCAATCCGCGCCGGCCGCAGCCGGTCGGGCAGCGGCTCGCTGGCAATGCCGTCGTACAGCGCGCGGATATCGTGGTTCTGGTCGATATAGGCGCGAGCGCGCGCCGCAAGATCCGGATCGGCCGCCAGCGCCGCCTCGACCGCGGCGCGGGCCTGCCCGTCCAGTCTGCCGTCGACCCAGGCATGCAGGTCGGCGTCGTCGATGTCGTAACGCTTCGTGTTCATTTCACCACCCTGAGGGCCGGGCCCTCACCCTCCATTGCCCGGCGCAACCGCTCCCGCCCCCGCGACAGGCGCGACATCACCGTTCCCTGCGCCACGCCCAGCGTCTCGGCCACCTCGGCGTAGCTCATCCCCTCCAGCGCCACCAGCAATATTGCCTGGCGCTGTTCCACCGGCAGCCGCGCGACCGCCGCCGCCAGTTCCATCCCGGCGATCCGCGATGTCTGGCCCGGCGGATGGGAATGGTGGCCATCGCGATCGTCGATCGGCACCGAGACCGGGCGCGAACCCGCCCGACGCGTATCGTTGGCGTGGATATTGTGCATGATCGTGAACAGCCATGCGCGGGTATTGCCGTCGGCGCGCCACAGATGCTGGCGCGACAGCGCGCGCTCCAGGCAGTCCTGCACCAGATCGTCGGCCTGAACCGCATCGCGGGTCAGCGCCCGCGCGTAGCGGCGCAGGTTCGGAACCCATTTTTCGAGTTGGTCGGCGAAGCGTTGCAATTCCATCCGTTCCTGTCGCTTTCCCGCATGTTGGCAACAGCTTTCCCCAGTATACACTGGAGACCGCCATTTCATTCCCGGTGGCGAAATTCATGGAGGCGCGTCGGATGCTTTCGGCGGTTGCGGCGGCCTGGGCCCTGT
>JAHELM010000483.1 GCA_024644185.1 Rhodospirillales bacterium
CGCATGGCCAGCGCCATGCCGATGCCGTTCTCGTCGAAGGGCTTGCCGCCATGACCGAGGACACGCGCGCCCTTCGCCAGGCAGCGCGCGGCCAGCGGGATGTCGGCGGTGACGGCGATGTCGCCCGGCCCGACGCGCTCGGCGATCCAGTCGTCGGCGGCGTCGAAGCCGCCGTCGACCACGACACGGCGCAGCAGGGACATCTCCGGCAGCCGGATCCACTGGTTGCTGACCATGTGCACGACCAGCCCGTGCCGATCGGCCACACGCAGCACCTCGTCCTTCACCGGACAGGCGTCGGCGTCGATATAGAGTTCCGTCATCCGCCCCGGTCCCGCGTCCCTTGATTGAAGCGAACGGTATATGTGTGCAAAGAACCGCCAAATGCAAAGGGGGCGGGCCCGCCGGGCGCCGCCCCCTTCAAACTGCGTCGGGACGATCGGTTCAGCCGAGCCGCAGATCGGTCGCGGCGGTCTTGCCGTTGCGGCCCTGCTCCAACTCGTACGAAACCTTCTGGCCTTCGTTCAGGCCGTCGAGGCCGGCCTGCTGCACGGCGGTGATGTGAACGAAAACGTCCGCGCCACCCGCATCCGGCTGAATGAAACCATAGCCCTTGGTGGCATTGAACCATTTGACGGTGCCAGTGGACATGCAAGTTCCTCCTAGTCTGGCAGTGGTGCCGCACGCGGGATTGCGACGGCATCATGATACTCATGGGAGGAAACCGGCACCATGTTCGGGCAGTGTTTCAGGCAGACCCATAGTATTCGAACCGTATTAAAACCCGAAACCGCACCCCTTTGGCAAGTGGGAATCAGCAACATTGAGACTGAAGCAGGCATACATCCTTGCGTAACTTCAAAATTCGCGCAGTACCGCGCGCAAGGTCTCGGCCAGCGCCGCGCGCTCCGGCCCGGTGCCAACAGTGATCCGGACGAACCGGTTCAGGGGGGCAATGCCGGGCTTGCGGACGAAGACGCCGCGCTCTGCCAGACGCGCCAATACGCGGTCGGATTTCTCGTTGGTGGCCAGGTCGAAAGGCACGAAATTGGTCAGCGACGGGATCGTGTTCAGGCCGAGTTCGCGGCCCAGCGCCTCGTATTCCGTACGCCCGCGGGCAACCTCGCGCACCACGCCGGCGGCGAAATCGTCATCGCCAAGCGAGGCCAGCGCAGCCACCTGCGCCAGCCGACCGACGCCGAAATGCATGCGGATGCGGTTGAAGGCGTCGATCAGCCTCGTGGTCGCCACGCCGTAGCCGACGCGCAGGCCGGCCATGCCGTGGGCCTTGGAAAAGGTGCGCAGGCGGATGACCCGCGGATCCTCGCCGGAGATCGGCGGGAGTTCGTGCGCCGGGGCGAATTCGGCATAGGCCTCGTCCAGCAGCAGCAGGCAGCCCTCGGGCATGCGCGCCAGCAGATCCTCGATCGCGGCGCGGCCATGGAAGGTTCCTGTCGGATTGTCGGGATTGGCCAGGTACAGCAGCTTCGCGCCGGTGGCCCTCGCGCGCGCTGCCAGCGCTTCCAGGTCGTTGCGGCAGTCTTCGCGATAGGGCACGAAGTCCAGCCGCCCGCCGTAACCCAGCACATGGTAGTTGAAGGTCGGGTAGGCGCCGGCCGAGGTGACGATCGTGTCGCCAGGCTCGGTGAAGGCGCGCACGACGATGCCCAGCACGCCGTCGATGCCTTCGGCGACGACGATGTTTTCCGGTTTCACGTCGCATTGCGCGGCAAGCGCGCTGCGCAACTCCCAGTGTTCCGGGTCGCAATACCAGTTTGTCCGGCCGATTTCGGCGGTCAGCGCCGCCCGGGCCTTCGGCGACAGGCCGAAGGCACTTTCGTTCGCGCCCAGGCGCAAGGCGAACGTCGCGCCGCGCCGACGCTCCAGCGTTTCCGGTCCGACGAAGGGCGTCATCGCCGGCATGTCCCGCAGGATGCGGGTGAAGGGCGGGGTCATGGCGGATACTCCTCGTTTTCCAGCTACTTCGCGCGGAAGACGGCGGGGCGTCAAGACGCTTCGACGCCTGATCGCGTCCGCCTGTTCCCTTCCCGCCGCCACCCGGCCATAATGCCGGTCACGGGACGCAAAGGGGGCGGCGCATGGCTGGGCAGGGCGGGACGGCGACGGATTCGGCGGGGCGCGAAATGGCAATGCGCATCGTCGCCGAAAGCGCGCGGCTGCTGGGCGCCGATGGCGTCGTTCCGGTTGCCTCCGCGCATATCGACGGCTGTCTGTACCACGGCGATTCCGGCACGCTGTTCGCCGAACGACTGGTCGATCTCGGCGCCCGGGTGGCGGTGCCGGCGACGCTGAATGTCGGCGCGCTCGACCTGATCCGGGCCGATACCGTGCGGCTGCAAGGCCATCGGCGCGACATGGCGCTGCGCACGATGCGGGCCTATGAGGCGCTGGGCTGCACGCCGACCTGGACCTGTGCGCCCTACCAGGCGGGCCATCGCCCCGGCCTTGGCGAGGATGTCGCCTGGGGCGAATCCAATGCGGTGGTGTTCTGCAATTCGGTACTGGGCGCGCGAACCAATCGCTACGGCGACTTTCTCGATATCGCCTGCGCCATTGCCGGGGTGGCGCCGCGAATCGGCCTGCATCTGTCGGAAAACAGGCGTGCGCATATCGTTATCGACGTGTCGGGCCTGAGCGGGCGGATGCGCGACGCGGACGTGTTCTACCCGGTTCTCGGCACCTGGTACGGCCGCGAGATTGGCGCCGATATCGGCGTCATCGAC
>JAHELM010000484.1 GCA_024644185.1 Rhodospirillales bacterium
CCCTCAAGGGCCTTGCGCAGCTCGTCGATCTGGTTCTGCAGGCCGGCGACCAGCATGGCGGGGTCGGTGCCCACGGTCACGACCATCCGGCTCCACCGCAGGCCGTCCGGATTGAACAGGGAATGGGTCGAGGCCGAGGCTGTAAGGGGGTTTAGCGTCAGACCGCTGTGCGCGCGTGCGGTGACCAGCAGTTCCAGATTGTAGGTCCGGCCGGTTTCGACGACGGCGCTGAGGGATGTGAACGAACTGCCTTCGAGCTGCTGGGCAACGCTCAGGGCGCAACTGATGCTGGCCGCCACCAGGCTTGCGGGATCCGTGGGGATGGTCAGACAGCCCGCCAATCCGCCATGGGAGGCGCTGAGGATCGACGTTCTCTCGACGATCGTGCCCCGGCTGCCGCCCGTGGCGGCATCGAGGGCCGGGTCCTGCCGCAGCTGGAGGACGATATCCAGGCTGGCATATCCCCCGAAATCGCCGATGACGTTGTTGGACGAGTCGGTGATGTGATTGTTGATGAGGCGGGCGACCCAATCGACGGGCACCTGGACATGGATGGGAACCTGGCTCGGCCCGGCCGCGGCGCCGGAATCCTGGACCCAGAACTGGTACAGGAAGACCGAACTGGCGACGGCGTCGACGTCGAGAAGGGATTCCCCGTCCGAGGCCTTGACATCCGCCAGTCCCGTCGCCGTATCGCAGGTGGCGCTGGCAACGGGCAACAGTGCTTTCGGCGGATTCACGACTTCGATGGTCAGACACTCGGTCTGCGGTGGCGTGACGATAACGCTCTGGCCGGAATCGAGTACCGTGACGGCGGCGGCCGGGATGGGTGAAACCAGCGCCGACAGCGCCCAGGCGCCGGCGGCGATCAGAAATTTCGTTGGCGCCGCGCCCGCGGTGCCGTGCGACTCGATGGACATTTTCCACTCTCCCTGTCAATTGCTTCTTATGATACCCGTAAAGATTGTCACGCATTCGATATTAAGACAAATTAAAATCCATATTGAGGGCGGATGCCGCGCGTCGCGGTTTTTTCGGCACGAGGGGGGGCGGCCGCGGTTTCCGGAGAGGCCCCAGGCCCGGCCCGGCGGCGGAACGGCACGGTTGCATCCGGGGCTGGAATATCGGATCGTCCGACCCTGTGGGGTGCCAGTGGCCCGATGGCGACGGATGATCCGCATCCGTTCCGGTCGCGCCATCAGGGAGGATCGGATGACGGAAACGCGCAAGATGTCGGGCGTGCTGGCGCCGGTGGTGACGCCGTTCAGGGCCGATCTGGGCCCGGACGCGCCGCGGCTGGTGCGGCAATGCCGCTGGCTGCTGTCGCAGAATTGCGGGCTGGCGGTGTTCGGCACCAACAGCGAGGCGAATTCGCTGTCGGTGGACGAGAAGATCGAGCTGCTGGACGCGCTGGTCGATGGCGGGGTGGATGCGGCGCGGATGATGCCCGGCACCGGCGCCTGCGCCTTGCCCGATACGGTGCGGCTGACGGCGCATGCGGCGCGGCGCGGCTGCGGCGGCGTGCTGATGCTGCCGCCGTTCTATTACAAGGGCGTCAGCGACGAGGGGCTGTTCCGAAGCTATTCCGAGGTGATCCAGCGGGTCGGCGATGCGCGGCTGCGGATCTATCTCTATCACATCCCGCAGGTCGCCCAGGTGCCGATCGGGCTGTCGCTGATCGAACGGCTGCTGAACGCCTATCCGGACGCGATTGCCGGCATCAAGGACAGTTCCGGCGACTGGGCCAATACCGAGGCGATGCTGAACCGGTTTCCCGGCTTTGCCGTGTTCACGGGCAGCGAGGCCCTGCTGCTGGGGAACATGCGGGGCGGCGGGGCGGGGTGCATCTCGGCCACCGCGAATATCAGCCCGGCGGCGATCCACGACGTCTTCGTCAACTGGCGGTCGCCGGACGCCCAGGCCCGGCAGGACAAGTTGAACGAATTCCGCCAGGCGATGCAGAAATTCCCGATGATCCCGGCGCTGAAACAGGCCGTGGCGCGGTATTCCGGCCATGACGGATGGGCCCGGGTGCGGCCGCCGCTGGTGGAACTGACCGAGGCCCAGAAGGCGGAGCTGCTGGCCGAACTGACGGCGCGCGGCTTCGCCATGCCGGGCCTGGCGGCGGCCTGATGCTGTTTCCGCCGCCCGCGGAGCTGAAGACGACGGTCTTTGCCCGGATTCCCGACCGCTATCGCGTCCACGGGCGGGTATCGCCCTGGGCGGCGGTGCAGCGCGGCACCCAGCCGACCGACTGCTTCATCGAGGGGCCGTCCTTCGACCGCGCGGGAAATCTCTATATCGTCGACATTCCCTATGGCCGCGTGTTCCGCATCTCGCCGGATGGCGGGCGGGTGGATCTCGTCGCCGAATACGACGGCGAGCCGAACGGGCTGAAGATCCACAGGGACGGCCGCATCTTCATCGCCGATTACAAGCACGGGATCATGCTGCTGGACCCCGACAGCGGCGCCGTCACGCCGTTCCTGATCCGCGACCGCATGGACCGCTTCAAGGGCGTCAACGACCTGGTCTTCGCCAGCACCGGCGACCTGTATTTCACCGATCAGGGGCTGACCGGGTGGCACGATCCAACCGGGCGGCTGTACCGATACGGCGCGGACGGCCGGCTGGAATGCCTGGTCGATACCATCCCCAGCCCCAACGGTCTGGTGCTGAACCTGGCCGAGAACACGGTGTTCGTGAACGTGACCCGCGCCAATGCGGTGTGGCGGGTGCCGCT
>JAHELM010000485.1 GCA_024644185.1 Rhodospirillales bacterium
AGTTCACCCAGATCGTGGGCTTCGTCCAGCGCCGCCAGGCGCGTGCTCAGCTGCTGGGCGACCGGGATCGAGCGGGCCGTTGCCAGACCGCAGAAATCCATGCCGGGGCAGGCGACGATATCGGTGGCTCGGGCGATATTGGGTGTGGCCAGCCCCAGTCCGGCGAGCGCCCGCCACAACTCGTACAGATCGTCCTGACGGACATCGGCCAGAACCAGGTTCTGCCGGTGGCTGACGCGCAATTCGCCGAAGCTGTAGCGGTCGGCCAGATCGGCCATTGCCTCCATGGCGCCGGCCGACAGATCGCCCGGAATGGCGCCGACCGCCTTCAAGGATACGGTCACCGCCGCATAGCCGGGCTGCTTGTGTGCGAACAGATTGGCCGCCGCCCAGCGGGCGAAAGCGGCGTCGGCGCGCTTCGCCCCTTCGAAGGCGGCACTGTGCGCCGGCAGTCTTGCACGGGATGGCTGGCGAAAGCGGCCGCGGATGTCGGCAATCGCGCGCGGACTCAGCTTCAGCGCGGAATCGCGGATTTGCGCCCATTCCTGCTCGACCAGTTCGCGGAACCGGTCGATGCCCAGCGCCGCCACCAGGATCTTGATCCGCGACTTGTAGAGATTGTCGCGCCGGCCCTCCACATTGTAGACGCGCAGCACGGCCTCCAGGTAGCTCAGCAGATCTTCCGCCGGCACGAAGCCGCGAATGGTTTCCGCGATCATCGGCGTGCGGCCCAACCCCCCGCCGACCAGCACCTCGAAACCGATTTCGCCATCCATGCCGTGCCGGATGCGCAAGCCGATATCGTGGACCCGGACCGCCGCCCGGTCGCTGACCGATCCGGTCACCGCCACCTTGAATTTGCGGGGAAGGAACGAGAATTCCGGGTGCAGCGTCGACCATTGCCGGACGATCTCGGCCCAGGGGCGCGGATCGTCGATCTCGTCCGCGGCCACGCCGGCGAACTGGTCGGTGGTGACGTTGCGGATGCAATTGCCGCTGGTCTGGATCGCGTGCATGTCGGCGGCCGCGAGTTCGTCGAGAATGTCGGGCGCGTCGGCCAGGCGGACCCAGTTGAACTGGATGTTCTGCCGGGTCGTGAAGTGGCCATAGCCGCGGTCGTGGCGCCGGGCGATACGGGCCAGCGCGCGCAGTTGACCGGCACTCAGCAGACCATAGGGAATGGCGACCCGCAGCATATAGGCGTGCAATTGCAGATACAGCCCGTTGCGCAGGCGCAAGGGGCGGAATTCCTCTTCCGACAGACTGCCGTCCAGCCGCCGGGCCACCTGGTCGCGGAACTGCGCCGCGCGGTCGGTCACCAGATCGCGGTCGATGGTGTCGTAGGCATACATGGCCGTGGTCTCCGTGTTCAGCCGAATGCGACCGTAGGCCCGGCGGCGCGGATGCGTTCGCGCAGCCGCAGCGGAGTAAACTCGCTACCGGTTCCTTCGACCTCGATCTCGTAGACGCCGATCACCCGGCCGGCAGCCTCCAGCCGTTTTGCGTCTTCCAGCCGCGCCGCAAGAAGGCCGGCATCGGCAATCGCCGATGCCTCGGCGAAACGCGCGGTCCAGCCGGACCCCGAACCCTGCCAGATGACGGCCCCGTCCGTGAGGCGGTTGGCGGTGATGACATGCAGCGGCATTGTGCTATATCCATTGTGTTATATAATCTTATTCACAACCGTATGATATATTTTATCGCGAAGCCGTCAATGTGATTTTTCAATATTCACATCTATCTTATGTGTAATAAGAACGCGGCAATGGCCGACATGCCTGTCATTTGTGAGTCAGGTATCCGACGCTGTCCGGCCTTCTGCCCCGTACGGGGTCGAATTCATGCGGATTCCGGCGGCTTCGGGGCAAATACGAAGCGGCCGTAAAGCCAGCCGATGCCGAACAGCGACAGGGCCAGGCCGAGGAAGGAGGCCACCCGGTAAAGCCCGCCCAGGCCTGCGGCATCGAACAGGAACACCTTGAGCACCGTCAGCATCAGCACCGCCAACGCCGCATGGCGCAGCGCGATGTCTGGCCAGCGGATGGCAACCGCCAGCAGGGCCAGCGCATAGGCCAGCCAGGCACCCGAATAGGCGTACCACTCGGCATCGCTGGTCCAGCCGAGATCGAGCCTCGTACCGTGGAAGGCATGGCGGATCTCCAGCGACAGCCAGATAAACGCCAGTACCAGCGCGCCGATCCCGGCGATCCGCGAGAGCAGCGGAAGACCCTGCTTCCGTGCCTCGCGATGAATCAGCAGGGCCATCGCCGTCGGCGCCCCATAGGCCAGAAGCAGCAGGTTCAGCAGCGGCCATGCGCCGACCGTCTCGCGGTTCCACAGTGGGTTCAGCCCCAGAAGATGCAGCAGGATGACCTGCGCCGCGGTCAGCGCGGCCAGAACCCGCCAGCCCCAGACCGCCGCCATGCGCGGGCGCTCGGCCCGGCACTGATACAGCAGGGCGCCGGCGATGCTGGCCCAGGCGATGCTGCGCAGGCTGGTCTCCAGCAGACCGTCGCCGGGCAGGAACTGCCCACCATGCACGATATCGGCGATTTCCGTCGTCGCGAACAGGGTCAGAAACACCAGCGCGCCGGATTCCAGGGCCAGCACCAGGCGGTCGTCGGCATGGCGGCGGAAGAGCCGCGCGGCCGCCCAGAAGGCGAGGGTCGGCACGCCGTAGCCGTAGAACATCCAGTTCAGCCCCGGCGATCCGGCCAGCCGGTAATCGAAG
>JAHELM010000486.1 GCA_024644185.1 Rhodospirillales bacterium
CCTCGGGCGTCTTGCCCTTCGGCGCCTCCAGAACCCCCGTATAGAGCAGCCCGCGCGCTTCCAGCACACCCAGAACGTCGTCGACCTTGCCGGCCTCGACCAGGGCGCGCTCGGATGTGAACACGTCATGACGCACGCCAAGCGCGGCAAGATCCTCGCGGATCAGTGCCATCATCGAGTCGATGGTGAAGGCGCGAATTTCCGCCATCCATTCGGACTCCGGCGCCTTCACCCAGCGGTCGCCGTTCAGATCGGCCAGTTCCTGGCCGACGGGCTTCAGGTATTCGCCGGGATACAGGCCCTCGGGAATTTCGTCGATCGCCTCTCCCAGTGCCTCGCGATAGCGCAGATATACCGACCGCGCCAGGGTATCGACCTGGGTGCCGGCATCGTTGATGTAATATTCCCGCGTGACGTCGTAGCCCGCCTTGTCCAGCAACGTGGCCAGCACGTCGCCGAACACCGTGCCGCGCGCATGGCCGATATGCAGCGGGCCGGTCGGATTGGCCGAGACGTATTCCACATTGACCCGGCGCCCGCCGCCCGCCCGCGACCCGCCATAGGCGGGCCCGGCGGCCAGAACCGCCCCAAGGCAATCGTGCCAGACGGTGTCGGCCAGACGCAGATTTATGAAGCCCGGGCCGGCGACATCCACCGCCGTCACCCCCGGCACCGCGCGCAGTTCCGATGCCAGTGCCTCGGCCAGGTCGCGGGGTTTCATGCCGGCCGGCTTCGACAGCACCATCGCCGCGTTGGTGGAAATGTCGCCGTGCGCAGCTTCGCGCGGCGGCTCCACCGTCACCCGTGTCGCATCGAGGCCGGACGGCAGCCGTCCGGCCCGTACCAGAGCCGCGATCGCCACCTGAATATAGTCGCGGTATGTATTGAAAATATTCATTTTTTCTTGTTTTCGTCCGCCTCTATTCGGGCATGTTGCTGTTGCGCATACCGGTCGGTCATACCGGCGATGTAGTCGGCCACCAGACGCGCCACCCCGGCGCGGTCGGCCTGCGCGGCGGTCGCCAGCCATTCCCGCGGCATCCGGTCCGGCCTATCCATCAGCCATGCAAAAAGCTGGGTCACCATCCCGGCGGCTTCGCGGGTTTCCCGCATGACCGAATCCCGGCGATACATGTTCTTCATCAGGAAGGTCTTGAGGGCGCTGTCCTTTTCGCGCATCGCGTCGGAAAAGGCAACAACGGCGTGGTCGAGCGCGCGGATATCCTCGACCCGGCGCGGCGCGGCGGCGGCGATCCGCCTCCCGGTTTCCGCCAGCACGTCGCGCACGGTCAAATCGATCAGCCGGCGCACCGCCTCGTGGATCAGCCGCGCTTCCTCGATATCGGGATAACGGTGGCGCAACTCATGGAACGTAGCCGCGACATGCGGGACGGCCTCCAGATCGGCAATGGAGAAAAACCCGGCGCGCAACCCGTCATCCAGATCGTGGTGATCGTAGGCAATGTCATCCGCGATGGCGGCCACCTGGGCCTCGGGACCGGGCCAGGTAAACAGCTCCAGATCGAACCGCAGATTGAATTCCGCAATGGTTGCCGGCAGCCGCGCGATGCCCTCCCCCGCGCGGCCGATCAGCGGGCCGTTGTGCTTGACCACGCCTTCCAGGGTTTCCCAGGTCGGATTCAAGCCGTCGAATTCGGCATAGTGGCGTTCCAGATTGACCAGGATGCGCAGCGTCTGGTCATTGTGATCGAACCCGCCCCAAGGGGTCATCGCCGCATCCAGGGCCTCTTCCCCCGCATGACCGAACGGCGTGTGGCCGAGATCGTGCGCCAGCGCCAGACATTCCGCCAGATCCTCGTCCAGCCGCAGAATACGCGCGATCGTGCGCGCCACCTGTGCCACCTCGATGCTGTGCGTCAGGCGGGTGCGGAAGTGATCGCCCAGCGGCGAGACGAAGACCTGGGTCTTGTGTTTCAAGCGCCGAAAGGCGGTGGAATGGATAACCCGGTCGCGGTCACGCTGGAACGGCGTGCGGATCGGGCTTGCGGTTTCCGCATGAAGGCGGCCGCGGCTGTTCCGCCAATCGGTCGCGTAAGGGGCCAGGCGATCGGTCATGCCGTGACTGTATCGGTTCCCCGCCGGTGAAATGCAAGGGCTCCCGCACGATTGACAGCGGGCCGCGGGCACCTACATTGAAGGGGTCCCTGGCAGCAGCTATTCGCGAGAACGGATTTTCGATGAGCGACATCTTCGCAAGTGCCCCGGCAGCCACCGAGCGCGCGATCGGGGTGACCGACAGCGCCGCGCGGCGAATCGCGCATCTGATCGAACAGGAAGGCGGCGGCGGTCTGTTCCTGCGAATCGCCGTATCCGGCGGCGGCTGTTCGGGTTTCCAGTACGGGTTCACCTTCGACGACGAGATCCGCGCCGACGACCGCGTGTTCGAGCGAAACGGCGTGCGGGTGGTGGTTGACGATACCTCGCTCGATCTGCTGGCCGGCGCGGAGATCGACTTCGTGGAGGATCTGATCGGCGCCTCGTTCAAGATCCAGAACCCGAATGCCAGTTCGTCCTGTGGCTGCGGCAGTTCGTTTTCGGTCTGACCGCGCCGCCCGCTTCGTGATAGAAAGCAAGGCCCGCCCCCGGCGGGTATTTTCGTTTCACGAACCGGGATGCCGCGCATGAAGATCGCCACCTTCAACGTCAACTCGATCAAGGCCCGCCTGCCGCGGCTTCTCGAATGGCTTTCCCTGGCCACGCC
>JAHELM010000487.1 GCA_024644185.1 Rhodospirillales bacterium
GTGTTGCGCAACGTTGCCTTTGACCTGGGCGAGGGCAGCTTCACCGTGCTGATCGGGCGATCCGGCTGTGGCAAGACCACCCTGCTGCGCATTCTGGCCGGTCTGGATAGCGACTGGGACGGCACGTTGTCCGGGGTTGCCCGGCTGGGCTACGTGTTCCAGGACCCGCGGCTGCTGCCCTGGCGCAGCGCGTTGGACAATGTGCGGCTGGCCACCGGCGAGAAAAGGGGGAACAGCCCTCGGGCGCTCGCGGCGCTGGCCCAGGTCGGGCTGGCGGGCCGCGAAACCGATTTTCCCGGCGCCCTGTCGATGGGCATGGCGCGTCGCGTCGCGCTGGCCCGGGCGACCGCCATCGAGCCCGAACTGCTGCTGATGGACGAGCCTTTCGTGTCGCTGGACGAGGCCACGGCCGGGCAACTTCGCGCCCTTACCCTGACGCTCTGGCAGGAACATCGCCGGACCGTCCTGATGGTCACCCACAATCTGGCCGAGGCGGCGCACATGGCCGATCGCATCCTGGTGCTCGGCGGCGCGCCGGCCGGGATCGTCGCGACCATCGACTGCGACCGGCCGCGCGACGCCCGCAATCAGGCCTGGGTGGCCGATATGGTGAACCGGCTGCAAGCCGCGGTCGGCTGAGGGTCAGTCCCCGCCGCCGCGCCGGGCGATCATGCCGCGCGTCGGGTCGTAGGCCGCGATCGCCACCGCCAGGAAGACCGCCAGCGCGCCCGCCGTCCAGGCCAACGCCTCGCCGTTCCAACGCAGATACAGCGCGAAACGGATCAGTTCGATCGCATGGGTAAAGGGGTTGAAGACGCAAACGCGGTACAGCGCCATGCTGGCTTCCTGCATCTTCCACAGCGGATAGAGCGCCGAGGACAGGAAGAACATCGGGAAAATGACGAAGTTCATTACCCCGGCGAAATTCTCCAACTGCCGGATCGTCGAGGACAGCACCATGCCGAATGCGCCCAGCATGGTCCCGGTCAGCAGCAGCACAGGCAGTGCCGCCAGATAGCCGAGCGGCTCCATCTCGATCCCGTAGAGCCAGGCGATGCCGAGGAAGACATAAACCTGCAGGATCGACACCAGGCTGCCCCCCAGCAGCTTGGCGACCAGCAGGAACCAGCGCGGCAGCGGACTGGTCAGCAGGATGCGCATGCTGCCCATCTCGCGGTCGTAAACCAGCGACAGCGAGCTTTGCATGCCGTTGAACAACTGGATCATGCCGATCAGCCCCGGCACGATATAGGTGTCGTAGGTGATATAGGTCTCGTAGGGCGGCAGGATCGAGACGCCCAGCGCGGCGCGGAAGCCCGCGGCGAACACGATCAGCCAGACCAACGGCCGGACCAGGGCGGCGACGAAGCGTTCGCGCTGATGCACGAAGCGCAGGGCTTCGCGCCACAATATTCCGGTCAGACAGCGCAGCCAGGCAATCGGCGGCATGACCTCAGCCCCCCGCCACGGCGGGTTGGCGCCGCTTCGTATGGTACTGGAACGCCTCGGCGACGCTGGCCGCGCCGCAGCCGGCCAGCACCTCGGGCACCGGCCCCATGGCGCGGATTTCGCCCTCGTGCAGCACCACCAGGTCGTCGCCCGGTTCCACCTCGTCCACCAGATGCGTCGCCCACAGCACGGTCAGCCCCTTGTCGCGGCACAACGCATGCACCCGTTCGACGATGGCGCGCCGTGTCGGCACGTCCAGCCCCACCGTCGGCTCGTCCAGCAGCATGACCGACGGGGAATGCAGCATCGCCCGGGCGATTTCGACGCGACGGCGGTGGCCGCCATTCAGCACCCGGATCTTCTCGTCGGCGCGGCCGCCCATGTCGAAGGCGGCCAGCCCCTCGGCGATGGCGGTCTCGACCACGCGCCCGCCCAGCCCGTGCAGGGCGGCCGCATAGCGCAGGTTCTGGCGCACCGTCAGGTCGAGATCGAGGGTGGGCTGCTGGAACACGATGCCGAGCCGGGCCAGTGCCGCGCCGGTCTGGCGCTTCAGGTCGAAGCCGGCGATGGCGATGCGCCCCGCCGGCGCCGCGAACAGCCGGGTCAGCAGCGCGAACAGCGTCGTCTTGCCGGCGCCGTTGGGCCCCAGCAACGCACAGAACCGCCCGGCCCCCACGGTAAAGCCGACCGACTTCAACGCCGGCTTGCCGCCATAGGCATAGGACAGATCCTCGACCGCGAGGCCGGGTTCGCGCGCCTTGCCGCCTGTTCCGTCCACCGTCACCACGCCTGCTCCTCCGCCGCCGCTTCCGGGTTTAGCGCAAAGCCCGGCAAAAGAGAATGCCATGGAGACTGCGCGCCGCATCCGGCTAGACTGGCACATTCAGGAACAGCGAGGATACCGCCATGGCCCTGCGCCGCCACAAGGTCGAATTTCCCGTATTGCCGGAGGCGACGCTCGCCGCCTTCCGCCGCATTCCCTCCAGCGTCGCCGGTGACTCGATGAACCGCGAACGGGTCATGCAGGCGGCGATCAAGCCGCTGGCAACCGGCATGCGGCTGTGCGGCCAGGCCCGCACGGTCTCGGCCATGGCGGGCGACAACGGCATCATCCATGCCGCCCTGCCATATCTCCGGCCGGGCGAGGTGCTGGTGATCGATGCCGGCGGGGTCGATGCCGTGGCGGTCTGGGGCGAGGTGATGACCCGGGCGGCGATGCATCGCGGCATTGCCGGCGTGGTGCTGGACGGCGCGACGCGGGACAGCGCCGAG
>JAHELM010000488.1 GCA_024644185.1 Rhodospirillales bacterium
ACCAATCAGCAGGCGGCCAAGGAACTGGTTCTCCAGCGCACGACCGAACGCGCTGCCAGCAGCGTCCAGGAAGTCGAGAAGGTCATCGAGATGGCTGGCCTTCAGGTCAACCGGATGCTGAGCCGGGCGCAAAGCAGCGAGATGGGCCAAGGCGGTCCGTTCATCGCCTCGGGCGCCGACGCCCCGGCCGAGGGCGAACTTGGCCAGACCGTGCTGTCCCTGGATACCAACATGAACCGCTGGGAAGGACTGAAGCAGGTCTTGCGTGCGCTTCCGCTTAGTCTGCCGGTGGATTACTATCATCTTACCAGCGATTTCGGACCGCGGGTGGACCCGGTTAACGGTCTCCGCTCGATACATAACGGGCTCGATATGGCGGGTTGGATGAAGTCGCCGATCTGGGCGGCGGCACCCGGGACCGTTGTCTTTTCCGGCCCGAGAGGACGATACGGCAATGTCGTGGAAATCGACCACGGCTTCGGTATTCATACGCGCTATGCGCATCTGGACAAGACCCTTGTGCAGGTTGGCGACGTTGTGGGACATCGCGAGCGCATTGCCCTGCTGGGCAGCAGCGGCCGCAGCACCGGCCCGCATTTGCATTACGAGGTGCTGCTCGACGGCAAACCTCTGGACCCCATGAACTTCATCAAGGCAGGACGATATGTTTTCAAAAACTGACAAGGACGCCCCGAGCATGAAACCCCGCAGCGAGCCGGATCGCGGCACCGGTCGGTCGAATGTTCCCTCGATCATCAGCACGAATCTGACGATTTCCGGCAACCTGAACACCGACGGCGATGTGCAGATCGACGGCACGATCGACGGCGATGTGCACAGCAAGCTGCTGACGCTGGGCGAGAACGGCGTTATCAATGGCGCCATCGTCGCCGACCTGGCCCGTATCGCGGGCACGGTAAACGGTTCGATCACGGCGCGGGTCGTGGAACTGGGCCGTACGGCGAAGATCACCGGCGACATCAACCATTTCAGCCTGGCGATCGAGCCGGGCGCCTTTATCCAGGGCCAGTGCAGTCATGTCGACGAACAGAAGCTGAAGCCGTCGATGAACGGGGCCGACAAGGCCAAGCCCAGCCTGGTCGTCAAGGACGACACGGTCGGAACCGGCGCGAAGACGCTGCCGAACTGATTTTCCGGACCGGCGCCGATTTGGCGCCGGCGGGAGTAGACCGAGAACCGGCCGGATGACAGATCCGGCCGGTTTTTTTATGCCGACCCGGCGAGGATGTCGGCAAACAGCGCGGGATCGACATTGCCGCCGGAACAGACGCAGACGATTGTCTGCCCCATTGTCTGCCGATTTGTCTCGTCCAGGGCCGCCGCCAGGGCCACCGCGCCGCCGGGTTCGACCACCAGCTTGAAATGGATGAAGGCGGTGGTCATGGCGCCGCGCACCGCCGCATCGGAAACGGCCAGCCCTCGCACGCCGAGCGATTTCAACAGCGGGAAGGTGATCTCGCCGGGCATCGGCGACAGCAATGCGTCGCAGATCG
Organism: Rhodospirillales bacterium; assembly: GCA_024644185.1. Classification (GTDB taxonomy): domain Bacteria; phylum Pseudomonadota; class Alphaproteobacteria; order UBA8366; family JADFVY01; genus JAHELM01. The sequence goes on from JAHELM010000488.1 coordinate 1,515, forward strand.
ACTTTCCGCCGGGGCGCAGACCGAGGCGGCGTCCTTCGGCCAGAGACCGGCGGGTGTCGTCGAAATCTTCCGGTTCGACCGCCCAAATCGCGCTGCGCGGGGACTCCCGCGACAACGCCAGGGCGGTGCCCGAGGTCAGCCCGCCGCCACCGCTGGGAATCAAGACGGTGTCCGGCGTTATCCCCATCTCCGCGCATTGCTGGGCGATTTCCAGGCCGATGGTGCCCTGGCCGGCAATCACGCGCGGATCGTCGAAGGGTTTCACGATATCGGCCCCGCGGCTGGCGGCGATGGCGCCGCCAATCGCCTCACGATTGTCGCGTTCCCGATCGTAGAGCACGACTTCGGCGCCCCAGGCGCGGGTATTGGCGATCTTGATCGCGGGCGCGTCCGACGGCATGACGATGGTGGCCGGGACGCCCAGCATACGGGCCGCCGCCGCCACGCCCTGGGCATGATTGCCCGAGGAGTAGGCGACCACTCCGGCCTGGCGCTGCGCGGCGTCGAGCTGCGAGATGGCGTTGTAGGCGCCGCGGAACTTGAACGAACCGGTGCGCTGCAGCGGCTCGGCCTTGATCAGGAGGCGGCATCCCAGCGCCTGGTTCAGCAGGGGCGATTCGAGAATGTGGGTACGTACCGCAATTCCGGCGAGACGCCGCGCGGCGGCGTCGATATCGCCCGGGGTTACCGTCTGGCCGGCGGTGTCAGCGGTACGCGAGAAATTCATCGATGGACTCCATGGCTTCAGGTTCGGAAAGGCTTGGCGGATGACCGCAACCGGCAACGGTGACGGCGATCATATTGGGGTTTTCAACCTGCATTCGGGCGAAAATGTCGGGGGTCAACACGTCCGACAACGCGCCCCGCAGCGCCAGGACCGGTATTTTCGAGAGCCCGCGAAACAGGGTCCACGGATCCACTGCGCCACTGGCCTTGCCGATTGTCCCGGCCAGCCGCGTGTCCCAGTCGAAATGCAGCATGCCGTCCGGCCCCTCACGCCAGGTCATGCGCGCGGCGGCCCGCCATTCCTCGTCGGTTTGTGGCGGCAGATGCGGGAACATCCTTTTCAACTCGGCGCCGGCGCTGGCCCAGTCGGGCTGCGGCCGGTCCTTGCCCACGTAATCCATGATGCGCTTCAGGCCGCCCGGCGCCACCTTCGGCCCGACGTCGTTCAGCACCACGGCGACCAGGCTGGACGGCATT
>JAHELM010000046.1:0-9367 GCA_024644185.1 Rhodospirillales bacterium
CCGCCCAGATGCGCGCGTTCCACCAGCGCGGTCTTCAGGCCAAGCTGCGAGGCGCGGATCGCGGTGACATAGCCGCCGGGGCCGCCACCGACCACGATGACGTCAAAGTTGCTCTCGGACATTCTGTCTTCCTTTCCCGACCGGCGATCACAGCAGCATGGACAGGGGGTCTTCGATCAGCCGCTTGAAGGCCTGGAGGAATTCCGCGCCGACGGCGCCGTCGACAACCCGGTGATCGACCGAGAGCGTGCAGCTCATGACCGTGGCCACGGCCACGGCGCCGTTCTTGACCACGGGCCGCTGCTCGCCGGCGCCGACCGCAAGGATGCAGCCCTGTGGCGGATTGACGATGGCGGCGAATTCTTTCACCCCGAACATGCCGAGATTGGATATCGAGAAACTACCGCCCTGATATTCCGCGGGTTTCAGCTTGCCATCGCGGGCGCGAACCGCAAGATCCTTCATCTCGGTTGAAATGGCCGAGAGTCCCTTGCTGTCCGCCTCCTTTATGATCGGCGTAATCAGGCCGTTCGGCGTCGCCACCGCCACCGAAATATCGGCGTGCCGGTAAAGCAAGACCCCGTCTTCGTCCCAGGACGCGTTCGCGGCCGGAACCTTCCTCAGCGCCACCGCCACCGCCCGGATCACGAAGTCATTGACCGAAATCTTCAGATCATGCTGTTCGTTCATCCGCTTGCGCCCGGCCAGGAGCTCGTCGATGACGCAATCGACCGTCAGATAAAAATGCGGGACGGTCTGCTTGGATTCGCTCAGTCGCCGGGCAATGGTTCGGCGCATGTTGCTGTGGGGCTGCAGCGCATAGGCCATGCCAAGCGCATCGGCCAGGGCACGCGCGCCGGGGCCAGACGGTGCCGCCGTGGCCGGAGGCGGCGCGCGCATGGCGCTGGCGCCAGATCCCAGCGCCGCCTCGACATCGGCCTTGACGATACGGCCATGCGGTCCGCTGCCCTTCACCCGGGCCAGATCGACCGCCGCCTGCTGTGCCATCCGCCGAGCCAGCGGACTGGCAAAAACACGTGCGCCCTTGGCTGCCTCCGCCGGGGCATGGGACGACATGGCGGCGGGCGCCGCTTGTATCGCCGCGGGGGCGACCGATGCGGGTACGACGGGCTTGCCACCGCCCTTGAAGCTGGCCAAGGCGGATTTATCCTCACCTTCTTCCAACAGCAGGGCGATCGCCTGGTTTACCTTGACGCCCTCGGTGCCGCCGGGAACCAGGATCCTGGCCAGCACGCCCTCGTCGACCGCCTCGACCTCCATGGTCGCCTTGTCGGTTTCGATCTCCGCGATCACGTCGCCCGCGGCCACTGCATCGCCCTCGTTCTTCAGCCACTTGGCCAGCGTACCCTCGGTCATGGTCGGCGAGAGAGCCGGCATCAGGATTTCGATCGGCATGGCGTGCTCCTTCCCATCAGGACCGGTAGCAGGCCGCCTTTGCGGCCTCCACGATATGCTGGGCCTGGGGCAGCGCCAGCCGTTCGAGATTGGCCGCATAGGGCAACGGCACGTCGACCCCGGAAACCCGCGCCACCGGGGCATCCAGCCAGTCGAACGCCTGTTCCATGATCACCGCGGACAATTCGGCGCCGATGCCGGCATAGGGCCAACCTTCCTCGACACTGACGACACGGTTGGTCTTGCGCACCGAATCAAGGATGGTCCGGGTGTCCAGCGGGCGCAGTGTGCGCAGATCGATGACTTCCGCGTCGATACCCTCGGCTGCAAGCGCTTCCGCCGCATCCAGCGCCTTGCCGACCATGATCGAGAAGGCCAGGATGGTGATGTCCTTGCCCGGACGCACGATCTTCGCCTTGCCCAGCGGCACGGTCCAGTCCGCGTCGTCGGGAACCTCCGAGCTCTGCCCGTAGAGCAGTTCGTTCTCGAGGAAAATCACCGGGTTCGGATCGCGGATCGCCGATTTCAACAACCCCTTGGCGTCGGCCGCGGACCAAGGCGCCACCACCTTCAGGCCCGGGCAATGGGCATACCAGCTGGCATAGCACTGGGAATGCTGGGCAGCGACGCGGGACGCAGCCCCATTCGGGCCACGAAACACGATCGGGCAACCCATCTGGCCACCCGACATATACAGCGTCTTGGCCGCCGAATTGATGATGTGATCGATCGCCTGCATCGCGAAATTGAATGTCATGAACTCGACGATCGGCCTCAGCCCGTTGAAGGCGGCGCCAACCGCCAGACCGGAAAATCCATGTTCGGTAATCGGAGTATCGATCACCCTGCGGTCGCCGAACTCATCCAGAAGGCCCTGACTGACCTTGTATGCGCCCTGGTACTGCGCAACCTCCTCGCCCATCAGATAGACGCTGTCGTCGCGGCGCATTTCCTCGGCCATCGCATCGCGCAGCGCCTCGCGCACGGTCAGCGTCTTCGTTGGGCCTGTCCATTCATGCTCGGCCGCGACCGCGGCCGCCGCCGCCGGAGCGGCCATGACAGCGCGAGCCGTAGCAGCGACAGATTCGGCGGCTGGTACCCCCGGCTTCGCGGTCGGCCTGGCCGCGGCCGGCGCCGATTTGTCCTCGCCCTCTTCCAGCAGCAGGGCGATCGGCTGGTTTACCTTCACGCCCTCGGTGCCGCCGGGAACCAGGATCTTGCCCAGAATGCCCTCGTCGACAGCCTCAACCTCCATGGTCGCCTTGTCGGTCTCGATCTCGGCGATCACGTCGCCCGCGACCACTGCATCGCCCTCGTTCTTCAACCACTTGGCCAGCGTACCCTCGGTCATGGTCGGCGAGAGGGCCGGCATCAGGATTTCGATCGGCATTTCCGTTCTTCCCTCTCAGGCTTCGACCAGCACGTCGGTCCACAATTCGGACGGATCGGGTTCCGGACTGTTCTGGGCGAATTCGGCCGCGTCGGCGACGATGTCCTTGACCGCGCGGTCGATCTTTTTGAGCGCATCCTCGTCGGCATGCCCGCCTTCGAGCAGCAGTGCCCGCAGATGGTCGATCGGATCCCTCTCGGACCGGACCTTCTGCACTTCTTCCTTCGACCTGTACTTCGCCGGGTCCGACATGGAATGGCCGCGATAGCGGTAGGTCATGGCCTCCAGGATGAATGGCCCCTTGCCGGCCCGGGAATGCGCCACGGCCTTCTCGGTTGCCGCCTTCATCGCCTGCACGTCCATACCGTCGACGCTTTCCCCCGGAATGCCGTAGGCCCGCCCCCGCTGGCACAGCTCCGCATTGGCCGAGGACCGCTCGACGGCGGTGCCCATGCCGTATTTGTTGTTCTCGATGATGTAGATGACCGGCAGCTTCCACAGGGCCGCCATGTTGAAGGATTCGTACACCTGACCCTGGTTCGACGCGCCATCGCCGAAATAAGTCAGGCAGACATTGTTGAGGCCCCGATACTTGTAGGCAAAGGCGATGCCTGTGCCGATCGGCACCTGGGCGCCGACGATGCCATGCCCGCCGTAGAAGTTCTTCTCGCGGCTGAACATATGCATCGAGCCACCCTTGCCCTTCGAATAGCCGTCGATGCGTCCCGTGAGTTCGGCCATCACGCCGCGCGGGTCCATGCCAGTGGCCAGCATATGGCCATGATCGCGATAGCTGGTCAGCACGGAATCTTCCGGCCCGATCGCGGCCTGGGCGCCGACGACAACGGCTTCCTGGCCGATATACAGGTGGCAGAATCCGCCGATCAGCCCCATGCCGTAAAGCTGCCCCGCCTTCTCCTCGAAGCGGCGGATCAGCAGCATTTCGCGATAATGGTGGAGAAGTTCCTCCGACGATGCCGCGGGTGTCGATTTACCCCGCGGACCCCGCTTCGCAGCGGCCTTGGCCATGCCATCCTCCGTGTCAGCTGGCGCGGGCAAATCGGTAAGGCCCGCCTTCCCGCGCACCGTATCGCCAGAGTCCGGATTTGGCAATAGATCTATATCTTATTGTTTCTATTATGAAAACAAACGATTAACTTATTTATGGTTCATCTATAAAAATTGTAGCGCTATTTCGGTGTTCCGCCAACATGCAGACGCGTTGCCATCTCCCGCGAAAAGGCGGAGAGGGCAATCGGTTCATTAAAAAAATCAGGACTTTATCGATTGCCGTCTGGGGTCAGGATAACGATCTCGTCGTCCTGCACGAGGCCGAGCACCGATCGCGCCCGCTCGTCAAGCATGTCGAGATCGAGGCCATCCGGCCGCAGCAGACGGACACGCTGCTCCAGAGTTTCGCGCTCGGCCCGCAGCGTGACCAGGTCTTCGGCGGCAACGGTCGTTGCATGGCGCAGTGCGAAATACGAGCGCAGTCCCCGCTCGCCTTCGACGGCATGGTAGGCAAAATAGCCGATCGTGATCACTCCGAGCAGCGATCCGGCAATCTGGCGCCCCTGTCGGCGCAATTCACGAATGACGATCATGGGCGTGATCGAATCACGCTCCGAGTCGCCCGTCAATCGAAAAAATCCAGCGATTCCAATGAGATTCGTGAGGCCGATTCAACTCATTGGAAAGACTCAGAAAACCGGATCGGTCAAGATCGTAAAATTGCCCGTCCCGCGTAGACGCCGTCGTCGCCGAGCATCTCCTCGATGCGAATAAGCTGGTTGTACTTGGCCAGACGGTCCGAACGGGACAGCGATCCGGTCTTGATCTGCCCACAATTCGTCGCCACGGCGAGGTCGGCGATGGTCGAGTCCTCGGTCTCGCCGGACCGGTGCGACATCACCGCCCGATAGCCGGCCCGATGCGCGGTCTCCACTGCCTCCAGCGTCTCGCTGAGCGTGCCGATCTGGTTCACCTTGACCAGAACGGCATTTGCGGCGCCACGGGCGATGCCATCGCGCAGTCGCACCGGATTGGTGACGAACAGATCGTCGCCGACCAACTGTACCCGGCTGCCGAGTTCCGAGGTCAAGGCCTGCCAGCCATCCCAATCGTCCTCGGCCATGCCATCCTCGATCGACAGGATCGGATAGCGCGCCGCCAGATCGGCGAGGTATTTCACCATTCCGGCGGAATCCAGGACCTTGCCCTCGCCTTCCAGCCGATACTTGCCCTTGGAATGAAATTCCGTGGAGGCGCAGTCCAGCGCCAGGACGATATCGTCGCCCGGCTTGTAACCGGCAGCCTCGACCGCCTTCATGATGAAGCCCAGCGCCTCGTCCGCCGAAGCGAGGTTCGGGGCGAAGCCGCCCTCGTCGCCGACATTGGTGTTGTGGCCGGCCGCCGACAGCGCCTTCTTCAGCGCGTGGAACACTTCCGCGCCGGTACGCACCGCCTCGGCCATGCCGCCGGCCGCGACCGGCATGATCATGAATTCCTGGATATCGATCGGATTGTCGGCATGCGCGCCGCCATTGATGATATTCATCATCGGCACCGGCAGGCTTCGCGCGAAGGCCCCGCCGACGTAACGGAACAGCGGCAGGCCGGCATCCTCGGCCGCGGCCTTCGCGGTCGCCAGGCTGACCCCGAGAATGGCGTTGGCGCCCAGCCGCGCCTTGTTGGCTGTGCCGTCCAGGGCCATCATGGTGCGATCGATGGCGAGTTGGTCTTCGGCGTCGAGGCCGCACAGCGTGTCGAAGATTTCACCGTTCACGGCATCGACCGCCTTCCGCACGCCCTTGCCGCCGTAGCGTTTGCCGCCGTCGCGCAGTTCCAGCGCCTCATGGGTGCCGGTCGATGCCCCCGAGGGAACGCCGGCGCGACCGCTGGCGCCGGATTCCAGGGTCACATCCACCTCGACCGTAGGATTCCCGCGGCTGTCCAGGATTTCCCGTGCGTGAATATCGACGATCGCCGTCATTGCTGCCCTCTGAGAAGATGAACTGTGTACCGATAGCCGCGGCGCGGTTCAGATGTTGATCGGGTTGGCCTTGGCCAGACGATCAAATTCCATCATTGTCTGAACAAGTGCCGGTAACTGCTTGAACGGGATCATATTCGGTCCATCCGATGGCGCCCGATCCGGGTCCGGATGCGTCTCCATGAACACAGCCGCGACGCCGATTGCCATGGCCGCCCGCGCCAGCACCGGCACGAATTCACGCTGACCGCCCGAGGTGGTGCCCTGTCCGCCCGGCTGCTGCACCGAATGGGTGGCGTCGAACACCACCGGAAACCCGGTGCGGGCCATGATCGGAAGCGATCGCATGTCCGAGACCAGCGTGTTATAGCCGAAGCTGACGCCGCGCTCGCACAGCATGATGTTGCTGTTGCCGGCTCCCAGGATCTTCGCGGCGACATTGGCCATGTCCCAAGGGGCCAGGAATTGCCCCTTCTTGACATTGATTGCACGCCCCGTATGCGCGGCGGCAACCAGAAGGTCGGTCTGCCGGCACAGGAAGGCGGGAATCTGCAACACGTCGACCACGCGCGCCACCTCGGCGCAATGGTCGGGCAGATGTACATCGGTCAAAACCGGAAGGCCGGTCTTTGCCTTGACCTCGGCGAAGATATCGAGCGCCGCGGAAAGGCCAATCCCGCGCGGGCTTGCGGCCGAAGTCCGGTTTGCCTTGTCGAAGGAAGATTTATAGATCAGCCCGATGCCAAGGCGATCCGACATTTCCTTCAGGGCCTGCGCTGTTTCCAGCGCGTGTGCCCGGCTTTCCATCGCACAAGGCCCGGCGATCAGGGCGAATGGCAGGTCGTTGCCAATGGCGATCTTGCCGACCTGGACATGGGTGGGCGTGCTCATAGCGCTAGCTCCTCAGATGCGCCGTCAGACCAGGCGCGAATTCTCGATCGCCGCGTGGATAAAGGACGCGAATAGCGGGTGCGGATTCGACGGCTTGGACTTCAGCTCCGGATGGAACTGCACGCCGATGAACCAGGGATGCGACGGGATCTCCACGATTTCCGGAAGCTCGCCATCCGGCGACATGCCGGAAAAGACCATCCCTGCCCCCTCCAGCTTGTCGCGATAATTGATGTTCACCTCGTAGCGATGGCGATGCCGCTCACTGATCTCGGCCTGATTGCCGTAGACCTCGGCCACCTTGCTGCCTGGAGCCAATCGGCAGGCATAGGCGCCAAGCCGCATGCTGCCACCGACATCATCGGACTCGCTGCGCCGTTCAACCCGATTGCCGCGACGCCATTCGGTCAGCAGGCCGACCACCGGATCCTTGCAGGTACCGAATTCCGTGGAACCAGCCCCGGAGATGCCGGCCAGATTGCGCGCCGCCTCGATCACCGCCATCTGCATGCCAAAGCAGATTCCCAGGAACGGAATGTTCTTCTCGCGCGCGAAGCGCACTGCCGCCACCTTGCCCTCGGTACCGCGTCCGCCGAAGCCGCCCGGCACCAGGATGCCGTTGCAGTTCTCCAGGCGGTGCAGCGTCGTCTCGTCGTTCTCGAAGATCTCGGACTCGATCCAGTCCAGCTTGACGCGCACATTGTTGGCGATGCCGCCATGCACCAGCGCCTCGTGCAGCGACTTATAGGCGTCGAGAAGGTTGGTGTATTTGCCGACGACGGCGATCGATACCTGTCCCTCGGGCGCGCGGACGCGCTGGACGATATTGCGCCAGACGGACAGATCGACCTCGGCCTCGCGCCCCTTATCCATGCCGAAACGCTTCAGCACCTCGGTATCGAACCCGGCCTCATGATAGCGGACCGGGACGTCGTAGATCGTATCCACATCCAGCGCCTCGATCACGCGCTCCGGGGAAACGTTGCAGAACAGCGCCAGCTTGCGCCGCGCCTCGACCGAAACCGGTCGATCGGATCGGCAAACCAGCAGATCGGCCTGAATGCCCACGCTGAGCAGTTCCTTGACCGAATGCTGGGTCGGCTTTGTCTTGATCTCGCCGGCGGCCGGGATATACGGCATCAGCGTCAGATGCACGAAAACGGCCCGGTCGCGGCCAAGCTCGTTGCTGAGCTGACGAATGGCCTCGAGAAACGGCAGACTCTCGATATCGCCCACGGTGCCGCCGATCTCGCACAGGACAAAATCCTCATCCGTCAGATCGGAGGTCACGAATTCCTTGATCGCGTCGGTGATGTGCGGGATCACCTGCACCGTCGCGCCCAGATAATCGCCACGGCGTTCGCGCGCGATCACGTTCGAATAGATGCGGCCGGTGGTGACGTTGTCGCTCTGCCGCGCCGCAACGCCGGTGAACCGCTCGTAATGGCCCAGATCGAGATCGGTCTCGGCGCCGTCGTCGGTGACGTAGACCTCGCCATGCTGGTACGGGCTCATGGTGCCCGGATCGACGTTGATGTAGGGATCAAGTTTGCGCAGTCTTACCTTGTACCCCCGGGCCTGCAGCAGCGCGCCGAGGGCGGCCGATGCGATACCCTTGCCAAGGGAGGAGACCACGCCGCCGGTGATGAAGATGAACCGCGTCATGGGCCTACACTCTATCGAAACTATGCGCCGCGCCCAAGCGGCAATCACAGGGGTGCGAAGCGGCGGCGCTTCCGCGCCCCGCCTCGTCATGGAAGTCCGGCATCACCGTAAGCGGATCAGTTGGACAACGGTACGCCGGGCTGCGCCGGCTGTTCCTGACTGGTTGGCGCCGCGGGCGCCGCGGGCGCCGCGTCGAGGATCGAGCTGGGCTGCCGGTTCTGACCCGAGATGGCTGCCAGCGCAAGGCTGATGGTGAAGAAAGCCACCGCCAGATATTTCGTGGCCCGACTCAACAGATTGGCGCTGCCGCGCACGCTGACCAGGCCGCCGCCCGCGCCACCGCCCATACCCAGGCCACCGCCCTCGCTGCGCTGCAGCAGCACGAGAACGATCAGCGCAAGGATCACCATCAAATCGATCACGAGCAGGACGGTTTCCATCGAATCCACCACTTCAATCGTCAAAAATCCGGGCTACCGCCGCTCATCGGAAGTAACCGCATGGTCGCGGCCTATTTAGCGATTCATCGCCATTATTGCTAGGGACAACTTGCCGCGATGGCGAGAAAGTCCTCCGCCTTCAGGCTGGCGCCGCCGATCAGGCCGCCATCCACGCCGTCAATGGCCAGCAATTCAGCCGCATTCGAGGGCTTCATCGAGCCGCCATACAGGATACGCATTTTCTTGGCGACCGCCGCGCCGCATTTGACCTGGATATAGCCGCGGATATGCGCATGCACATCAGCCACGTCCTGCGCCGTCGGCGTCCGGCCCGTACCGATCGCCCATACCGGCTCGTAGGCGATTACCGTGTCTTCTGCCCCGACCCCGTCGGGAAGAGACCCTTCGATCTGCGTGCTGATAACCGCGAGAGTCTGCCCGGTATCGCGTTCGGCAAGCGTCTCGCCGACGCAGACGATCGCGGTGAGTCCGGCCCGGTGCGCGGCCTGGAGCTTGGCGCGCACCAGTTCGTCGCTTTCCTCATGGTCCGCTCGGCGTTCGGAATGACCGAGG
>JAHELM010000046.1:9377-10032 GCA_024644185.1 Rhodospirillales bacterium
GAACAGCCGGCATCGGCCAACATTTCCGCGGCAATGTCGCCGGTATGCGCGCCGCTTGCCGCGTAATGGCAATCCTGGCCGCCTACCGCCACATGGCTGCCAGCCAGAACCGCGACAACCGGCGGGATGAGAACCGCCGGCGGACATACCAGAAGATCGCAGCGCCCCTTCGTCGCGACCGCAATCGCCCGGGCCAGCGCCTCGGCATCGACCTTGCGGCCATTCATCTTCCAGTTGCCCGCGATCAAGGGCACGCGCTGCTGCGCCATCGTTCGGAGTCTCCCTGTCCTTGTCCATGCGGGTACCCGTCCATGGCGCCCGCCGTTCCCTTATCACAGCGCCAGCGCCAAGGCCACAGAGCTTGCCGATCGTTGCATGTCGGATTGCCTGTTGCGGTTGGCCATGCCACGCCTCTATTATGCCGCGCCCGCGCAAACCGCTGCGCGAAACAAGGGGTTGTATCAGGTTCCGCCATGCTTCAGATCCTCCGCTCCTCCGCCGCAAGTATCGTCGTCAAGACCCTGTTCGTGCTGCTGATTTTCAGCTTTGCGGCGTGGGGTATCCAAGGCTATATCTTCCAGGCCCAGAAATCGACCGCCGTGGTCACCGTCGGTTCGCAGAAGATCGAGGGGCGGGAAATCCGCGAAGCCTTCCA
>JAHELM010000489.1 GCA_024644185.1 Rhodospirillales bacterium
GCGCCGCGTCCAGGCCGGCGGGGCAAAATAGGGGTCCCACCGCCGTTCCGGCTGCCGCGCCTCGAACCGTCGCTGCCCCTTGTGATGGCGCAGAACATGCAGCGCGACATATTCGACGATTCCGGCGGTCAGTGCCGGCTCGACCATGCGCACCACCGGTACCGGCGGCAGGTCCGGGTCCGCGAACAGGTGATCGACGCCGGCGCCCAGCGAGAAGATCACCCGCAGATTGGGAAACTTCGCCAGCCCGCCGAAGGGCGGCTTCCACACCAGCGCGAATTCCACATCGGCCGGGTCGCCGGGATCGTCCCAGTTGCGGATTTCCAGATCGGGGATGTGTTTGTTCATCTCCTCTCGCCAGCGCGAGACCGGATTGATCTGGGAGTGGAAAATCAGCGTCATCGGAACCTCCAGCCTTTACACGCCGACCGCGCCGGGCTCCACCGCCTTCATCTCGAAGGCGGCGGCCATCAGGGCCCGGGTATAGGGGTCGCGCGGGTTTTCGAAAATCGCGTCGGCCGGCCCCTGTTCGACCACGACACCGGATTTCAGCACGATCACCTCGTCGGCCAGCGCGCGGACGACCTTCAGGTCGTGGCTGATGAACAGATACGCCAGCCGGTGTTTTTCCTGGATGTCGCGCAGCAGGTCGACGATCTGCGCCTGGACCGACATGTCGAGCGCCGATGTCGGCTCGTCCAGCACGATGAAGCGCGGCTTGAGCACCAGTGCGCGGGCGATGGCGATGCGCTGGCGCTGGCCGCCGGAGAACTCGTGCGGATAGCGGTGCCGCGCCTCGCGGTCCAGCCCGACCTCGGCCAGCACCGCCGCCACCCGCGCGTCGCGTTCCGCGCGGTCGCCGATGCCGTGCACGGCCAGACCCTCGGCGACGATCTCGCCGACCGACATGCGCGGGCTCAGGCTGCCATACGGGTCCTGGAAGACCACCTGCATCTCGCGGCGCAGCGGCCGCAGGTCGCCCGGATGCATGCCCTGGATATCGCGCCCGGCAAAGGCGATGCGGCCCTGCGCGCGCTCCAGCCGCAGCAGCGCCATGCCCAGCGTCGTCTTGCCGGACCCCGACTCGCCGACGATGCCGACCGTATGCCCCTCGCGCACGGTCAGCGACACGCCGTCGACCGCGCGGACATAATCGACGGTGCGGCGGAACAGGCCCTTGCGGATCGGAAACCAGACCTTGATGTCCTCGGCCTCCATCACCGCCGGCGCATCCGCCGCGCCGGGTTTCTTGCGGCCCTTCGGCTCGGCCGCCAGCAGGTGCCGGGTATAGGCGTGCCGCGGCCGCTCGAAGATATCCGCGGCCGGCCCCTGCTCGACGATCTCGCCGTCCTTCATCACGCAGACCCGGTCGGCCATGCGGCGGACGATGCCCAGATCGTGGGTTATGAACAGCATCGCCATGCCCAGCCGCTGTTGCAGATCCTTCAGCAGCATCAGGATCTGCGCCTGGATGGTCACGTCCAGCGCCGTCGTCGGCTCGTCGGCGATCAGGATATCCGGCTCGTTGGCCAGCGCCATGGCGATCATCACGCGCTGGCGCTGTCCGCCCGACAGCTCGTGCGGATAGGCGGTCAGGCGTTGTTGCGCATTGCGAATGCCGACCAGATCGAGAAGCTCCAGAACCCGCGCCCGCGCCTGCGCCGGGCGCATCCCCTTGTGCACGAACAGCACCTCGGAGATTTGCTTCTCGACGCTGTGCAGCGGGTTGAGCGAGGTCATCGGCTCCTGGAAGATCATCGCGGCGGCGTTGCCGCGCACCTGGCGCAGCGTCGCTTCCGGGGCGCCGACCAGTTCCTGGCCCTTGAAGCGGATCGACGAACCCGCCGGATGGCTGGCGACCGGATAGGGCAGGAGTTGCAGCACCGACAGCGCCGTCACCGACTTGCCAGAGCCCGATTCGCCGACCAGCGCCACCGTCTCGCCCCGGCCGATGGTGAACGAGACATGGCGCACCGCCCCGATCGTCCCGCCGGGGACGTTGAAATCGACCGAAAGGTCATCGACGACGAGAAGCTGTTCCCCGGCCATCGGGCTATCCCTGAGTCTTGCGCGGGTCGAAGGCATCGCGCACCGCCTCGCCGATGAATACCAGAAGCGACAGCATGATGGCGATGACGAAGAACCCGGTCAGGGCCAGCCACGGCGCCTGGAGATTGTCCTTGCCCTGGCTGAGCAGCTCGCCCAGCGAGGGCGATCCTGGCGGCAGGCCGAAGCCGAGGAAGTCGAGCGCCGTCAGCGTCGTCACCGAGCCGGCGGTGATGAAGGGCAGGAAGGTGACGGTGGCGACCATCGCGTTCGGAAGCACGTGCCGCACCATGATCCGGGAGTCGGACACGCCCAGCGCGCGCGCCGCCTTGACGTAGTCGAAATTCCGCGCGCGCAGGAATTCGGCGCGCACCACCCCGACCAGCGCGGTCCAGGAAAACAGCAGCATCAGGCCCAGCAGCCACCAGAAATTCGGCGTCACGATACTGGCCAGGATGATCAGCAGGAACAACCCCGGCATGCCGCCCCAGATTTCGATCAGCCGCTGGCCGATCAGGTCGGTCAGGCCGCCGAAATAGCCCTGGACAGCGCCGATGGCGACCCCCATCGCCGAGCTGAGCACGGTGAGGATCAGCCCGAACACCACCGAGATGCGGTATCCGTAGATCAGCCGGGCGACGACGTCACGGCCCTGGTCG
>JAHELM010000047.1 GCA_024644185.1 Rhodospirillales bacterium
GCGGCCGGGATCCTCGCAAGGCGCCATGCAGATTATCTTCCGGTTGTTCAGTCAGATCGTTTGCCTACTCTAGCAGGAGTCCCGGGCGCCGGCACTGCCCAAACTGGCGAGGGCATGGGGGGGCGGACGGGATTTCCCGCGGGCGGCGCCCGGCGGGCCGCGGCGGCGGCTGTTTCCGTTGCGCACGCCGTGCAGGTTGCGTGGCCGGGTCGACTCGGAACCCCCGGTACCTCGGGAATTGCGGCGAGCCTTCCGGCCTATTGTCGCGGGTACGCAAGAATCTGAATGCCGGACGGCGCGCTGGCGAAATATCGCGTCGCGCAGCGTAAAGACTGACCAGGCAAGCGAAAAATGTGGGGCCGGCGGAAAAATATCACTTGTATCGGGGGGGTATTTCCTCCATATCGCGCCTTCATAATTATCTGGGCCATCTACTGGTTGGGGGTACGGACCATGACTCTGAATACCGCACTCGCTCAACTGGGGACGGACTTGGACAGCGTTTCAAGCACCGCCCGAGGGGAAGAGGTTACTCGCAGCGTCGTTCCGCTGCACTTTGATCGCGGTTCTTTCGACGACCGGAAGGACCATTTCATCGAGCGTAACGGCGTGCGTTTCGCCGGGACGCATCTCATCATCGACCTTTGGGGGTGTGAGCGCGTCGACGACATCGATCATATCGATGCGGCGATGCGCGAATGTGTCGAGGCCGCGGGCGCGACACTGCTTCACATCCATCTGCACCATTTCACGCCGAATGCCGGCGTGTCGGGTGTGGCCGTGCTGGCTGAGTCGCATATCAGCGTCCACAGCTGGCCGGAATACGGCTATGCGGCCTTCGACGTGTTCATGTGCGGCGACGCCGAGCCGCACAAGGCCGTCGAGGTGTTGGAGCGTGCATTCAAGCCCAGTCGCGTCGAGGTTTCCGAGCACCTTCGGGGCCGGGACTGATGGCCGACTGGGTCGAGGAAAAGCTCCACAAGCATTTCCGCGCCAGTTACGAGGTTTCCAGGGTTCTGTACAAGGAGACGACGGGGCATCAGAGCCTCGTCGTCTTCGAGAATCCGACCTTTGGCCGGATGCTGAGCCTCGATTCGGTGACGCAGACCACCGAGGCCGACGAATTCATCTATCACGAGATGCTGACCCATGTGCCGATCCTGGCGCATGGGCGGGTCCGGCGCGTGCTCATCGTCGGCGGCGGCGACGGCGGCATGCTCGAGGAAGTGCTGAAGCACAAATCCGTCGAGCATGTCACCATGGTCGAGATCGATGCCGGCGTGGTGGAGTTCTCGAAAAAGCACCTGCCGACGATCTGCAAGAATGCCTTCGAGGATCCACGGCTCAACCTGGTGATCGCCGACGGGGCTGAATTCGCCGCGCGGCGCACCGGCGATTTCGATGTCGCGATCATCGATTCCACCGACCCGATGGGGCCGGGCGAGGTTTTGTTCACTGCGGAATTCTACGCCAATACCAAGGCCTGCTTGACGCCTGGCGGCGTGATTGTCACCCAGAACGGGGTGCCCTTCATGCAGGCCGCCGAGCTGAAGGGCACGGTAACGCGGTTCCGCAAGCTGTTTGCCGATGCCGGCTGCTATCTGTGCACGGTGCCGAGCTATGTCGGCGGGCCGATGGCGCTGGGCTGGGGCACCGACGATGCGAGCCTGCGCAAGGTGAGCGAGGAAGAGCTGGACCGGCGCTTTCGCGCCGCCGGGTTCGATACGCGTTATTATACGCCGGCCGTCCACAAGGGTGCCTTTGCCCTGCCGCGCTACATCCTGGACATTCTGGGCTGAGAGGCGG
Organism: Rhodospirillales bacterium; assembly: GCA_024644185.1. Lineage (GTDB taxonomy): Bacteria > Pseudomonadota > Alphaproteobacteria > UBA8366 > JADFVY01 > JAHELM01. Next base: position 1,807 of record JAHELM010000047.1, read on the forward strand.
CCAGGCCGGAGGGAAAGCTCTTCGATGATCGGTGTCTTCGATTCAGGCCATGGCGGGTTGACGGTGCTGCGGGCGCTGATCGGGCGCCTGCCGCGTCGCGACTTCGTCTATCTCGGCGATCATGCCCACGCGCCCTATGGCGAGCGCAGCGCCGAGGATGTCTATCGTCTGACCGTGGAGAATATCGAGCGGCTGTTCCGCATGGATTGCCGGCTGGTGGTCCTCGCCTGCAACACCGCCGCCGCGGTGGCGCTGCGCCGATTGCAGCGGACCTGGCTGGATACGGCCTGGCCCGGCCGGCGGGTGCTGGGCGTGCTGGTGCCGGTTGTCGAGGAGATCACCCGTCAGCCCTGGCACGAGGAAGCCCCGCGCGGCGGCCCCGGCGCCCCGTCGGAGACGGTTGCCGTCTTCGCCACGCTGCGCACCGTCACCAGCCGTGCCTATGTCGGCGAGATCGACAAGCGGGCGCCCGAGGTCCGCGTCTTTCAGCAGGCCTGCCCGGGCCTGGTGGACGCCATCGAGGACGGCGCGGCGGAGGCCGATATCCGCGCCCTGGTCGACGGGTTTGTCGCCACCCTGCTGGACCACATGGGCGGCGTGGCGCCGGATATAGCGGTGCTGGGTTGCACCCATTACGAACTGATTGCCGGGATGTTTCGGGCGGCGCTGCCCGCGCGCACGCAACTGCTGCACCAGCCGGGCCTGGTGGCCGACGCGCTGGAAGACTATCTGCGCCGGCATCCTGAATTCGCCGCCGCGCCCGACGAAGCGGGACGGGTGAGGTTCCTTACCACCGGCGCCGCCGCCGCGGTATCGCGCATCGGCGGCCGGTTCTACGGCTCCGCGGTGGATTTCCAGCCCGTCAACTGAACCGTCGTCAGGCGAATTCCTTCGCCGAATCCGCCAGCCAGTCCCAAAGATAGCGCGAGAAGCTGCACAGGACGTACAGATCGTAGGCCGGCGTATCGCCGACCTGATGGATCAACACGTCGGTCTTGGCCAGCAGCGTCTGAGCGCATTGGCCGGCGGCGAATTCGCGCGGATGCAGATCCAGCGGACAGGCCTTGGCAACGGTGTCGCGGGCGCGCGGGCCGGAAATACGGATCGTCGTGCGGGCATCCGTGACATCGACGATCGAGACATGCTGTCCGGCCAGCGCTGTCGTCAGCGACGATTCCATTGCGCCCTGTCCACCGGCCGGCGTCACCACCAGCCATTCGTCGGGGCCAAGCCACAGGATGGCCGTCGTGCCTGCGGTGGCGACGGTATTCGCCTTGACCGGCGGTGCCACGCCGGCCGCCCTGGCGACGCCATCGAGGAATGCCTTGTCCCCGGCATCGCCGCGCAGGTTGATCTTGCCCAGATGGGCGCGCTCGGTCAGCGCAACGGGATTGCCGTCCGGCCCGATGCGGTTCGCCAGCGGGCTGTGCGCGGCGGCCTGTGTCGACTTAGCCACGGGCACGTACTCCTTCCTTGTCGTAGAACACCGGCTCGGTGACCGTCACCTTGATCGGCTGGCCACCATCCAGACGCGGAACCCACAAGGTATCGCCGATCCGGTCGCGGCCCCGCGCCACCAGGGCCAGGGCGATCGACCGCCCGGCAACCGGGCTGTGATAGGCCGAGGTCACGTAGCCGATCATCTTCATCGGCGGCCGCGGCCTTGTCTCCTGGACGATCTGCGCGCCCTCGGTCAGCACCGCGTGCGGGTCTTCGGTCAGCAGCCCGACAAGCTGCTTGCGGTCTTCGCGCGAGGTGTCGGGCCGGGCGAAGGACCGGCGACCGATGAAGTCCCCCTTCTTCCTGGCCACGATCCAGTCCAAGCCCAGATCCATCGGCGTCACCGTGCCGTCGGTGTCCTGGCCGACGATGATGAAGCCCTTCTCGGCGCGCAGGACATGCATCGTCTCCGTGCCATAAGGCGTGATGCCGAATTTCTGGCCCGCCTGCCACACCGCTTCCCAGACCGCGTGGCCGTGGCGGCGCGGCACGTTGACCTCGAAGGCCAGTTCGCCGGTGAAGCTGATGCGATAGACGCGCGCCGGCGCCCCGGCCACGGTCATTTCGCGCATGGTCATGAAGGGGAAATCCTTCGGGCCCAGCTTGTCGTCGTCGGTCAGCGCGCCGAGGACATGCCGGGCATAGGGGCCGTTGATGGCGATCGTGGCCCACTGTTCGGTGACCGAGGTGCAGTAGACCTTCATTTCCGGCCATTCGGTCTGCAGCCATTCCTCCAGCCATCCCAGCACGCGCGCCGCGCCGCCGGTGGTGGTGGTCATCAGGAAGCGGTTTTCGGCGATGCGCGTGGTCACGCCGTCGTCGAACACCATGCCGTCCTCGCGCAGCATCAGGCCGTAGCGGCAGGCGCCGACCGGCAGCTTGCTCCAGGCATTGGTATAGATCATGTCGAGGAAGCGCGCCGAATCCGGCCCCTGGATATCGATCTTGCCGAGGGTAGAGGCGTCCAGCATGCCGACCGAACTGCGGGTGGCCAGAACCTCGCGGTTGACCGCGTCATGCATGGACTCGTTGCCCTTGGGATAATACCAGGGCCGCTTCCATTGCCCGACATCCTCGAACTTCGCGCCATGCGCCACATGCCAGTCATGCATCGCGGTCAGCCGGGCAGGGTCCATGAAGGGCCCGATATTGCGCCCGGCGATGGCGCCGAACGTCACCGGCGTATACGGCGGCCGGAAGGTGGTGGTGCCGACCGCCGGAATCGGCGCCTGCTGCAACTCGGCCAGGATCGCCAGGGCGGTGACGTTCGAGGTCTTGCCCTGATCGGTACCCATGCCGGTGGTGGTGTAGCGCTTGAGATGCTCGACCGAGACATAGCCCTCGCGATGCGCCAGATGCAGGTCGGCGGCGGTCACGTCGTTCTGGAAGTCGATGAAATGCTTGCCGCCACGGCCCAGCTTCTGGCCCGACGGGACGACCCAGACCGGCAGCATGGCGCCTTCGGTGCCGCTTGCGACCTTCGGAATCGCCGGTACCTTCTTCGCCTCGAAGCCGGCGTCGCGCGCCGCGGCTGCGCCGGCCAGCGCCCCGTCCTTCAGGCATTCGGCCAGTTGCATCGACCCCTTGCAGGCACCGACCGAACGTTCCGCCGCGAAGGACTTGTCCGGCACGAAGGCGGCCAGGGCGTCATCGAAGCGCAGCTTGCCGCGCGACTGGCTGAACAGATGCACGGTCGGGTTCCAGCCGCCCGACATGGCGACCAGATCGCAGGCCATTGACCGCGTCGGCCCGGTGACCCCGCGTCCCGATTCGTCGAGATTCCGCACCGAAATACCGGTCACCCGCTTTGCCCCGTGGACGGCGGTGATCGCATGATTGTCCAGGATTTCGATACCGGCTGCGCGGGCGGCATCGATCACGGCGCCGCGCGGCGCTTTCCGCAGATCGACGATGGCCACATGCGCGCCAGCCCCGGCCAGGTCGATTGCCGTATGATAGGCGCTGTCGTTGTTGGTAAAGACCACCACCTTGCGGCCGGGCAGTACCGCATAGCGGTTGGCATAGCTGCGCACCGCGCCGGCCAGCATCACGCCGGGCCGGTCGTTGTCGATGAAGGTCAGCGGGCGCTCGATGGCACCGGTGGCCAGCACAACCTGCTTCGCCCGCACCTGCCAGAAGCGCTCGCGCGGGGTGTTCTGGGGGGGCTGGGGCAGGTGGTCGGCCACGCGCTCCAGCATGGTCAGGAAGTTATGGTCGTAATAGCCGGCGACGGTGGTGCGCGGCAGTACCGTCACCTCCGGCATCGCCGCCAGTTCGGCCAGCGCGTCGGCAACCCATTCGGCCGGCGGTTTGCCGTCGATCTCGCCGGTGTCGGACAGCAGCGATCCGCCCATCTCCGACTGTTCGTCGGCGACGATGACGCGCGCGCCGCTACGCCCGGCCGCCAGCGCCGCCATCAGCCCGGCCGGACCGGCCCCGGCGACCAGAACGTCGCACCAGGCGTTGCGGTGGTCGTAGCGGTCGGGATCGGGCTCGGTCGGCCCGCGGCCCAGTCCGGCGGCGTTGCGGATCACCCGCTCGTAGGTCATCCACAGGCTGGCCGGCCACATGAAGGTCTTGTAGTAGAAGCCGGACGGAATCAGCCGCGAGAGCCGGTTGTTGATCGCGCCGATATCGAATTCCAGCGACGGCCAGCGGTTCTGGCTTTCGGCGACAAGCCCGCCGAACAGTTCGATCTGCGGGGCCCGCATATTCGGCTCGGTACGCGCGCCCTGGCGAAGCTGTACCAGCGCGTTGGGTTCCTCGGCGCCGGCGGTCAGGATGCCGCGCGGGCGGTGATACTTGAAGCTGCGGGAGACCAGATGCACGTTGTTGGCCAACAGGGCCGAGGCCAGCGTGTCGCCCTCGAATCCGGAGTAGGACGCGCCGTCGAAGCGGAAGGAAACAGGCTTCGCGCGGTCGATACGGCCGCCCTCGGCCAGGCGGTTCTTCTGGGTCATGACTTCACCTTCGGGCGTTTTTCGCCCATGCGGTAGATGGCCAGGATGCGGTCGGTCACGGTGTCGCGGGCGACATTGAACCAGCGGCGGCAGCCGTGGTTGTGCACCCAGCGCTCGAAATGCACGCCCTTGGGATTGGTGCGGTTGAACACGTAATTCGCCCATTCCTCGTCGGACAGCGCGTCCGGATCCTTCGGCCGTGCGATATGGGCCTCGCCCTGGCAGTGGAATTCCGTCTGCTGCCGGGGCCCGCACCAGGGGCAATCGATCAGGAACATCTCGTGTCTCTCCTAATGCGCCACGGCGGCGGCGCCGGCTTCGTCGATCAGGCGGCCGCTGTGGAACCGGTCCAGCGCGAAGGGTTCGGCCAGCCGGTGCGGCTCGCCCTTGGCCAGGGTGGCGGCGAAGACATGCGCCGATCCCGGCGTTGCCTTGAAGCCGCCGGTGCCCCAGCCGCAATTGACGAACAGCCCGTCGATCGGCGTCTTGCCGATGATCGGGCTGCGGTCCGGGGTGACGTCGACGATGCCGCCCCATTGCCGCATCATCTTCAGCCGCGACACCATCGGCACCAGTTCGCACAGCGCGCCCATGATGCCCTCGACGATGTCGAAGCTGCCGCGCTGCGAATAGGATACGTGCAGATCGGACCCGGCGCCAATCACCAGTTCTCCCTTGTCAGACTGGCTGACATAGACGTGCACGGCGCTGGACATCACCACGCAGTCCAGCACCGGCTTGATCGGGTCGGATACCAGCGCCTGCAACGGGTTCGATTCCACCGGCATGCGGAAGCCCGCCATGTCGGCCAGGACCGATGAATGCCCGGCGACGACCACGCCGACCCGCTTTGCGCGGATCGCGCCGCGGGTGGTTTCGACGCCCTCGATCTTGCCGTTCCTGATGGTCAGGCCGGTGACTTCGCAATTCTGGATGATATCGACGCCGCGCGCGTCGGCTGCCCGGGCATAGCCCCAGGCCACCGCATCGTGGCGCGCCGTGCCGCCGCGCCGCTGGATCGAGGCGCCCATGATCGGATAGCGCGAATCGGGCGAGACGTTGAAGATCGGCGCTTCCTTCTTCACCTGGGCGGCGGTCAGGATCTCGGAATCGATGCCGTTCAGGCGGATCGCATGGACGCGCCTGTTCAATTCGCGCCAGTCGTGCAGGTTATGCGCCAGGTTCATCACGCCGCGCTGGCTGAACATCACGTTGAAATTCAGTTCCTGCGACAGGCCTTCCCACAGCTTCAGCGCATGTTCGTACAGCGCCGCGCTCTCGTCCCACAGATAGTTCGACCGCACGATGGTGGTGTTGCGGCCGGTATTGCCGCCCCCCAGCCAGCCTTTCTCCAGCAGCGCCACATTCTTGTAGCCGAATTCCTTGGCCAGATAATAGGCGGTGCCCAGGCCATGCCCGCCACCGCCGATCACGATGATGTCGTATTCCGGCTTCGGATCCGGGCTGCGCCAGGCGCGCTGCCAGTCCTCGTGATAGCTCAGCGCGTTGCGCGCCAGGCTGAAAATCGAATACTTGCTCATATCGAACCTCCTCCCCCGGGAAGCGACGGCAAGAGTGCCGCAGCAGGCGGGCGCGCGCAAGACGGCGTTGGGTGATGGCGTAGGCCCGCCCGCCTCCGTCATCAATTCTGCCTGCGACGGGTTCTCCCGCCTGCGCGACCTGCGACCATGCGTAGCTGGCGGGCGACGCATTGTGCGCATGTCGCAAATTAATAAATTCGCTTGACGCAAGCCCGGTCGAGGCGCGATTGATTTGCCCGAAGCGCGGGGCAGGCCATGCGGGTGCGAGCGAATGTTTAAGAGAGTCAGCGGTTCGCGGCCGGATCGCGTCGCTTTCCTGCTGCTGCCGAACTTTTCGATGGCGGCCTTCACCGCCACCATCGAGCCGATGCGTCTGGCCAACTACTCCACTGGCGAAACGCTTTATGAGTGGGAAATCCTCAGCCGTGACGGCCAGCCGGTGGCCGCCAGCAACGGCTGCCGGGTGATGGCCGACCGCGGCATCGCCGAGGTGCCGCATCTCGACAATGTGGTGGTGTGCAGCGGCATCGGTGGGCACCTGATCAACGACAACGTGATCTTCGGCTGGCTGCGGCGCTGGGCGCGCGAGGGCGCGCATGTCGGCGCGGTCTGCACGGGCGCGCATGTGCTGGCCCATGCCGGCCTGCTGAATGGCTATCGTTGCACCGTTCACTGGGAGAATCTGGAGAGTTTTCGCGAGCAGTTCCCCGATCTGGACGTGCGCCCCGAGCTGTTCGAGATCGACCGCGACCGGTTCACCTGCGCCGGCGGGTTCGCCGCCAGCGACATGGTGCTGACCGAAATCGCCCGGCGCCATGGCGGCGACGTGGCGGCGCGGGTCAGCGAGCAGTTCATGCACGAACGCATCCGCGAAGGCCACGACAACCAGCGTCTGCCGTTGCAGGCGCGCCTTCGCATCAGCCACCCGAAGCTGATCCAGGCCATCGCCGAGATGGAGCGCAATGTCGAGGATGCGCTGACGCGCGAGGAAATCGCCGAGCGCGTCGGCCTGTCGCGCCGCCAGCTCGAGCGCCTGTTCCGCCGTTATCTGGGCACCAGCCCGGCGCGCTATTACCTGCGGCTGCGGCTGGAGCGCGCCCGCCTGCTGCTCGGTCAGACCACCATGCCGGTGACCGAGATTGCCTTCGCCTGCGGCTTCACCTCGGCGTCGCATTTCTCCAAATGCTATCGCGACATGTTCGGGCGTACGCCGCGCGACGAGCGCCGGGGCGGCAAAGGCGACGAGGACGGAGACTTCGACGACGAATTCGAGGAAGACGAGCCGTTCGAATTCGGCTCACCGTCCTGATCGGCCAGGCGCAGCCCGGTGGACGCCACCCGAAGGTATGCATAGACTGGCGCCGACGCGTGATTTTCCGCATGGCGGAGGCGAATCTATGATCCGGATACCGATACGTCTGGTACGTCTGGCGGCGCTGATACTGGCGCTGACCGCTGCCTGGCCGGCTCCGGTGACGGCGCAGAATGCCGAGGTGCTGGCAAAAAGCGCGGCGGTCGGGCGCGCGGCCTTCATGCGCGCCGACTACCAGGCCGCGCGGGCGATTCTGGAGCCGCTGGCCGAGGCCGGCGATCCCGAGGCGCAATACTGGGTCGGGGTGATGTACGCACAGGGGCGTGGCTTCCCGCCGATCTGCCGGCAGGCGACGCGCTGGTACGAAAAGGCCGCGCGCCAGGGGCACCGGGAGGCGGCGTTCAATCTGGGTTTCATGCTGTATAACGGCTATGGCATCGCGCCCGACGAATGCATGCTGCCGGCCGACCATATGGCAGCGGCGCCCTGGCTGCGGCGTGCCGCCGAACTGGGCGTCCCGCGGGCGATCTATCTGGTGGGGCATATGTATGCGATCGGCGACGGGTTGCCGCTGAACCGCGACGCCGCCTTCGACTGGCTGAAGAAAGCCGCCGATCTCGGCATACCGGAGGGGCAGGCCGAACTGGCCGTCATGTATGCCGAGGCCGGCGATCGGGGCGGTGCGTACACCCTGTATTTCCTGCTGTCGATGCAGGGTTATCCGGGGGCGCAGGCCAATCTGGACGCGCTGGCGTCGCGGATGGAAGGGTGGGAGGTCCACGAGGCGGAACGCCGCGCCTACTACTGGCGTCCGGCGGAGGCGGCCGAGTGACCGATTCCCGCATCCCCACCGAGCTCTGG
>JAHELM010000490.1 GCA_024644185.1 Rhodospirillales bacterium
AGGGCGATGGCCAGCACGCCGTTGTATTCGCGGCGCAGCAGGGTCTTCAGCGAAAAGGTCAGGGCCGGCCGGGTCCAGTTGCCCGGCTTCGGCAGAAAGGCCGGCGTGCGCGCAACCCAGTCGGTGTATTCCGTGCCGAACTTGCCCGCCAGGAAGGCCTCCTCGGCGGCGATGATCCGCTCGATATACAGCCAGTAGGCGAGGCAGACGACGAGGATGAACCACCACGTCATCGGCAGCATGACGACGCCCAGATAGGCCAGGAAATTACCCAGATAGAGAGGGTTGCGCACGGTGGCATAGATTCCCGTGGTGTTCAGCACGACGGCCCGCTGTTCCTTGGTGTTGCGCCCCGACGTGCCCCAGGGCACGAAGCTGACGGTCAGCCAGCGGATGGCAAGACCGAGGAACGACACGGCCAGGCTGAACAGCGTCCAGGCATGGAAGATGCCAGTGCCGACGGCGGCCTCGACGCGCACGGATTCGAACAGCGCCACCAGCCCCAGCGGCAGGACGACAAGCGGAAGGTAGCTGCGCCAGCGAAACAGGAAGGCACCGTCCTGTTCGAGTTTTTTTGCGATCAGATGCATGGTCTCGACTCTGTATCGGGGAATGGCGGGCGGGAACGGCCCCGGCCCAGCGGCTAGAATACGCGAACATGTGGCAGCAAGGTGTAAATATTCCATGTACGGATCGCCGCCGGCAATGCCCGAATCGCCGACGGCAATGCCCGAATCGCCCGCCGCCGGCGGTGCGATTTCCTCAGCGCCCCGCCTCGTACCAGCCGCGCGTCCGGTTGACGATCCGCACCACCGACAGCATCGCCGGAACCTCGATCAGCACACCGACCACGGTGGCCAGCGCCGCCCCGGATTCGAATCCGAACAGCCCGATCGCCGCCGCCACCGCCAGTTCAAAGAAATTGCTGGCGCCGATCAGGGCCGAGGGGGCGGCCACGCAATGCGCCTCGCCCAGCGCCCGGTTCAGCAGATAGGCAAGGCCGGAATTGAAATAGACCTGGATCAGGATCGGCACCGCCAGCAGGCCAATCGCCAGCGGCTGTTCGACGATCCGCTCGCCCTGAAATCCGAACAGCAGGACGAGCGTCGCCAGCAGCGCCACCAGCGAGACCGGCTGCAGAATACTCAGCAGCCGCGCCAGCCCGTCCGCGCCATGCGCGCCCAGAACCCGCGCGCGCCAGGTCTGGGCAACCGCCACCGGCACCGCGATATAAAGAATCACCGACAGGAACAGCGTCTCCCACGGCACGACGATCGCCGAAAGCCCCAGCAGCAGGCCGACGATTGGCGCGAAGGCGAAAACCATGATCAGGTCGTTCAGCGCCACCTGCGACAGGGTGAAATGCGGATCGCCGTCCGACAGGTTGCTCCACACGAAGACCATCGCGGTGCAGGGCGCGGCGGCCAGCAGGATCAGCCCGGCGATGTAGCTGTCGATCTGGTCGGCGGGCAGCCAGCCGCGAAACAGCCAGCCAATGAACAGCCAGCCGAGCGCGGCCATGGAAAACGGCTTCACCGCCCAGTTCACGAACAGGGTCACGCCGATGCCGCGCCAGTGCTCGCGCACCCGGTGCAGCGCCCGGAAGTCGATCTTCAGCAGCATCGGCACGATCATCAGCCAGATCAGCCCGGCGACCGGCAGGTTGACCTGGGCAAACTCGGCCGCGCCGATGGTCCGGAACAGGCCCGGCAGCACCTGGCCGAGGCCGATCCCGGCCACAATGCAGAGCGCGACCCAGAGGGTCAGGTAGCGTTCGAAGGTGGACATGCATGACTCTCCGGCGGCGGACGAAACTCAGCGGCGGGCGGAACGCGGCGGCGGGCGAAACGCGGCCAACCATAGCGCGCCCGCCGGCGCCCTACAGCGCGACGCAGAGCCGCAGCGCGTCGTAGATGGCGGCGTGGATGTTGCGGCTGGCCACCGCGTCGCCGATGCGAAACAGGCGGAAGCGGCCGGCCGGGTTGCGGATGACGGCTTGCGGCCGCACCGCCACCAGCGCCGCGTGATCGACGGCGCCCAGATTGGTCGAGTCCGGGCGCAGCGCGAAATACAGGTCGTCCAGCGGCAGCGTGCCGTGCTCCACCACCACCTGGTCGACCCGGCGTTCCTGACGCCTATCGGAATAATCGCTGCCCAGCACGGCGGCCAGCTTGTTGCCCTCGCGCCGGATCGACAGCAGCCTCGTGTTGATGGTGATGGCCACGCCGCGGTTCTGGAAGGCGCCCGCATAGGGCACGTGGTTCAGCCCGCCGATCTCGGGCGCGAAGAAGCGTTCCGGCGTGACGATCTCCAGCCGCGACCCGGCCTCGGCGACGACTTCCGCCGCCTGCATCCCCGGATGCGCGCCATTGTCGTCGTAGAGCAGCACCTCGCCCCCCGGCTTGACGTCGCCCGACAGGATGTCCCAGCTGGTGACCGCCAGATCCGCGCCGGACTCCAGGATATCCGTGTTCGGTATTCCGCCGGTGGCGACGATCGCCACGTCCGGCGCCTCGGCCCGCACGTCGGCGGCCTCGGCCCAGGCGTTGAAGCGCATCTCCACGCCCAGGTCGCGGCAGCGTTCGACGCGCCAGTCGGCGATGCCGATCAGCTCGCGCCGCCGCCTGGCCCGCGCCGCCAGCCGCACCTGGCCGCCGGCTTCCGGGGCGGCCTCGAACAGTACCACGCGGTGCCCG
>JAHELM010000048.1 GCA_024644185.1 Rhodospirillales bacterium
CCATACCCTTGGCACCTGCCGAGGCGAAAGGCGACGGGCGGCTGAAGCCCGGCCAGTTGGTGGCCCTGACCGCGATGGGTGGCGGATTTACCTGGGCGTCGGCGCTGATTCGCTGGTAGTTTCGATCATCAGGCGCTATGGCGCCCGTTGGGAATTGACGGGGCAATTCCCGCACAGTACCGTACAAAAAAGCACATGGGGGGCAGTCGGATGGATGGGAAGACCGTTACACGGGCGCAGCTTAGCGAGGCCGTGTATCAGGAAGTCGGATTGTCGCGACAGGAATCGGCCGAGATGGTCGAGGCGATCCTGGCGCAGATCTCCGACACGCTGCGCCGTGGCGAGATGGTGAAGGTCTCGTCCTTTGGCAGTTTTTCGGTTCGCGACAAGGGTCAGCGGATTGGCCGCAATCCAAAGACGGGCGAGGAAGTGCCGATCCTGCCGCGCCGCGTACTGGTGTTTCGGCCGAGCCACGTTCTGAAAGACCGGATCAACGGTGAGGGCGAAGGCACGGTCCGGGCCAAGGCGGGCTGAAATGGCCGTCGGGCGGCAGGGCGCGTCCGCCAGCGACGGAACGGGCAAATCGCCCGAGGCCTATCGAACGATCAGCGAGGCGTCCAGCATTCTTGCCGTGGCGCCGCATGTCCTGCGGTTCTGGGAAAGTCGATTCAACCAGATTCGCCCGGTCAAGCGGGCCGGGGGGCGTCGCTATTACCGCCCCGACGATCTGGCATTGCTGGGGCGTATCCGCGAACTGCTGCACGACCAGGGTTACTCGATCCGTGGCGTCCAGAAACTCCTGAAATCCGAAGGCGTGCGCGGCGTGATCGGCAACGTGCCGGCCGAGCCCGAAACCGCGGAAGAAGCACCGTCGCCACCGCCGGACGCTTCGCGGAAGGAGTTGGAGGCGGTGCTTTGGGAACTGGTGGCGCTGCGCGATCTTTTGCGATGAAATTGCCCGCTCGCAAGCGTTGCGCCCGAGGGGAAGGCAGTGTAGTTTGCGCGCCATCGAAGCCGGTTCGATCCGGTTTCGTGATCGGAGCGTAGCGCAGCCTGGTAGCGCACTTGTCTGGGGGACAAGGGGTCGTGGGTTCAAATCCCGCCGCTCCGACCAATTCACTCATCGCTTGGCGCGGTCCTTCGGGGCCGCGTTTCGCGTGCGGCCCTTGCGGAACGGCAGGCGGTAGGCAACGGAGGGCGCGGCGATGCGGGGACCGGACGGCCAGATGAGCGCGGGGAAAGACCGGTGAGCGCGGGGAAAGACCGGCCAATTCGGGCAATTGCCTTCGTCACGACCGCGATCGCGATCCTGACGCTGCAGGATGCCGTGGTGAAGTGGCTTTCCGCCGACTATCCGCTGATGGAAATCGTCATGGTGCGCTCGCTGCTGATGGTGTCGGCGCTGGTGCCGATCGCGCATTTTAACGGCGGGCTGCGGCAGTTCCGATCGCGCCGGCCGTTTGGCCATCTGTTGCGCAGCGTTCTCAATTTCGGGGCCTTTCTCGCCTATTACATGGCGCTGATGTGGATGCCGCTGGCGGATACGCTGGCGCTCGCCTTCTCGGCGCCGCTGTTCATCGTGCTGTTCGGCGCGGCAGTGCTGCGCGAACATATCGGCGCGTGGCGCTGGTCGGCGGTCATCATCGGCTTTGTCGGCGTTCTGGTGATCGTGCGTCCCGGTACCGGCGCGATGGGCTGGCCGGCGGTCGTCGTGCTGGTCTCCAGCGTGTTCTATGCGCTGTGGATGATCTACACGCGGATTTCCGATTCCGAGGATAGCAGCCTCAGCATGCTGTTTCATTCGGCGGTGCTGTTCGGCGTCGCCAGCCTGGTGGCCTTGCCGTTTGGCTGGGTGACTCCGCGGCTGGTCGACCTGCCCCTGTTCCTGGGCGTCGGCGTGACTTCGACGATCGGGCTGTTCCTGCTGATCAGCGCCTATCGGCTGGCGCCGGCCTCGGTGCTGGCGCCGTTCGACTACACGGCGATGATCTGGGCCATCCTGCTGGGGTATCTGGTCTGGGGCGACGTGCCGGGGCCGGCGATGTTGCTGGGGACCGGGCTGATCGTCGCCGGCGGATTAATCGTGGTGCATCGCGAGGCGGTCCACCACATGCGCAGCGGCTCGTTGCGCGGGGTCATCGAGACTCCGGCCGAGGGCGATTAGAATTTTTCCCCGCCGCGCTTGCGCCCCGGATCGGGGAAGTCCCGGTAGAGCGCGAAGAAGGGGTCCTTCGCCAGGCTGTTGACGGCGTGGTGCAACCCTTCCACCGCGCCGGCGCGGCCGGCGACATGGGTAAATGCGCGATCGAGCTGGGCCAGATCCTCGACCTGCACGACGATATGCCATTCGGGAAGCTGCGGCGGCCCGAGGCCCAGCTTGCGGCGGGTCACGGTCCAGCCGGCAATCGTCCCGGCATCGTGCAGATGACGCATATAGGCGTTCACCCGATCGGCGAAATCGGTGTCCTTGACCCCGTCCTTCAACCCGCACCAGATGTGGTAATGGTCCATCGTTCAGGCCTCTGTTACTTCCCGCTGCCGGAGACCGTCTCGGTTCCGCGCGTCAGGTAATAGGCAACGAGAATTGGTACGAAGGTCACCGCGATCACGAAGACCGCCACGACATTGGTCACCGGCCGCTGCCGGGGCCGCACAAGTTCGGTCAGCATCCAGATCGGCAGCGTCGTCTGCTGGCCGGCGGTGAAGGTCGTGACGATGACCTCGTCGAAGGACAGCGCGAAGGCCAGCATGCCGCCCGCCAGCAGCGCGGTGGCGATGTTCGGCAGCACCACGTATCGGAATGTCTGCACGCCATCGGCGCCGAGATCCATCGAGGCCTCGATCAGCGAACCGGAGGTCCGGCGCAGCCGCGCCAGGACGTTGTTGTAGACCACCACCACGCAGAAGGTGGCGTGGCCGATAACGATGGTCCAGAAGCTGAAGGGCAGGTCGATCAGATTGATCGCGGCGCGCAGCGCGATGCCGGTGACGATGCCGGGCAGGGCGATCGGCAGAATGATCAGCAGCGTGACCGTCTCACGGCCGAAAAACCGGCTGCGCTGCATGGCCGCCGCGGCCAGCGTGCCGAGGACCAGCGCAATGGCGGTTGCGACGGTTCCGACGCGCGCGGACAGGGCCAGGGCGTCCCAGATATCCTGCCGCTCCCAGGCCACCGCGAACCAGTGCAGCGTCAGGCCGGGCGGCGGAAACTGGTAGGACTTCGTTTCCGTCGTAAAGGCGTACAGGATGATCGCCGCCATCGGCACATGCAGGAAGGCAAGGCCGGCCAGGGCGGCGAGCTTCAATGTCCATGGTGCGCGGATTCCCTTAGAGCGCATCGAAGGCCCCCAGTCGGCGGGCTATCGCCAGATAAATTCCGATGATGACGATCGGCACCACCGAGAAGGCGGCGGCCAGCGGCACGTTGCCGGCGGTGCCCTGGTGAATGTATACCGCCTGACCGATGAAGAAGCGCGACGTGCCGATCACATAGGGAATGATGTAGTCGCCCAGTGTCAGCGAGAAGGTGAAGATCGACCCGGCGACGACGCCGGGCAGCGCCAGCGGCAGGATGACACGGCGAAAGGTCTCATTCGGCCGGGCGCCGAGATCGCCCGATGCCTCGATCAGCGAAGGCGGCACGCGCTCCAGCGCCGCCTGGATGGGCAGGATCATGAAGGGCAGCCAGATATAGGTGAAAACAAGAAACATCCCGATATAGGACACCGACAGCGAGGACCCGCCGATCACCGGAAGCGCCAGCACCGCGTCCAGAAACCAGCCCAGATACGCCTTGTCGAAGGCCCAGCTGATCACGCCTTCCCTGGCCAGCAGCAGCTTCCACGCATAGACGCGAACCAGATAGCTGGACCACAGCGGCAGCATGACGCCGAGATAGAACAGAGCCTTGGTTCGCCCCGTGGCATAGCGTGCCATATAGTAGGCGATCGGAAAGCCGATCGCCGCCGCCGCGACCGTCACCGTTGCCGCCATCGTCACGGTACGCAGGATGATGTCCAGATTGGCCGCGCCGGTCAGCAGCTCGACATAGGTGCGCAGGCTGAATTCGCGGACGACCTGACCGGTGAATTCGTCAATGTAGAAAAAGCTTTGCAGAAGCAAGGCAAGCAGCGAACCGAGATAGACGATGCCGAGCCAGGTCAGCGGTGGCGCCAGCAGCAGCAGCAGGAACAGCGTGCTGTGCCGGTAGAGCAGGGTGGAGATGCCGCGGCGTAGCCCGGCAACGCCACTGCCCGTTGCGGGGCTAGCCGCGGTCATCGCCGGAAACCTGCAACATGGCGCCCGGGTCCCAGGCCAGTTCGATCCGGTCTCCCACCCGGGGGCCGATGGCGCGCCCGGTGGTTACGTTCTGCCGGACCATGAAGACGATGGCGCCGGCTTCCAACTCGACCTCGTAGCGGGTCGTGGCACCGAGATACTGCACTTCCAGCACGGTGCCCGCGGCTTTCACCGGCGGCGCCACATCGCTGTAATCGGCTGCGAAGTTGATCTTTTCAGGCCGAACCGACAGCGGTCCGGCCAAGCCGGCCAGACGCTGCGCGGCGGCGCGGCCGATCAGGTTGGAATTGCCGACGAAATCGGCGACGAATGCGGTGGCCGGGCGCTCGTAGATGTCCTGCGGCGCGCCGATCTGCTCGATCTTGCCCTCGTTGAACACGGCGAGGCGGTCGCTCATGCCGAGCGCCTCCTGCTGGTCGTGCGTCACATAGACGAAGGTGATGCCCAGCTTGCGCTGCAGCGCCTTGAGTTCGACCTGCATCTGTTCGCGCAGTTTCAGGTCCAGCGCCCCCAGAGGCTCGTCGAGCAGCAGCACGCGGGGCCGGTTGATCAGCGCCCGGGCCAAGGCCACGCGCTGCCGCTGGCCACCGGAAAGCGCCGACGGCCGGCGGCCGCCAAGACCGGAAAGTTTGACCAGATCCAGCATCTCGTCCGCCCGGGCGTGGCGTTCGGCGGCCGGTACCTTGCGCACCATCAGCCCGTAGGCGACGTTGTCGAGCACCGACATGTGCGGAAACAGGGCGTAGTCCTGGAACACGGTGTTCACATCGCGCTCATAGGGCGGCACGCCCGCGGTATCGATGCCATGGATGAGCAGGCGGCCGGCGCCCGGTTCCTCGAAGCCGGCAATCAGCCGCAAACAGGTCGTCTTGCCCGAACCAGACGGCCCGAGCATGGAAAAGAATTCGCCGTCGGCGATTTCGAAACTCACATTGTCGACCGCCCGGACGGTACCGAAGCGACGACTGACATTTTCAAACAGGATTGCCGCGGCCATGACTCGCCAAAACGTATGAGGATAGTAAAAAAAGAACGCCCCGGCCGATTTACGACCGGCCGGGGCGGTGCACTTCGCCGGTTAACGTCCGCCGAGGACGGCGATGTAGTCGCTGACCCAGCGGTAGTAGGGGACGCAGGTGCCCTGCGATTCGCACTTGCTCTGCGGCGTCCGCCAGAAGTGGATCTTGTCGAAGTCGCCCATGCCGTTGGTCTTGCAGCCTTCGTCACCCAGCAGTTCGTTGCCCTTGCAGGCGGCCGGAACCGAAGGAACGGAGCCGAACCAGGCGGCCAGATCGCCCTGCAGCTTGGGGTTCAACGACCATTCCATCCACTTGTAGGCGCAAGTCGGATGCGGCGCCTCGGAATGCATCATGGTCGTGTCGGCCCAGCCGGTGGCGCCTTCCTTGGGGATGACGCTGGCGATCGGCTTCTTCTCGGCCTGCAGCAGGTTGACCTGGAACGGCCAGGACGACGAGGCGACCACGCCCTCGTTGGTGAAATCGTCGATCTGGACAAAGGCGTCGTGCCAGTAGCGATTGACGATCCCGCGCTGCTGGCGCAGCAGGTCGAGCGACGCCTTGTACTGGTCCTCGTTCAACTCATACGGATCCTTGATGCCCAGTTCCGGCTTCGTCGCCATCAGGTAGAGGGCGGCATCGGCGATATAGATCGGACCGTCGAAGGCCTGCACGCGGCCCTTGTTCGACTTGCCGTCGTCCAGCGTCATTTCCTCGAACACGACCTTCCAGCTATCCGGCGCCTTCTTGAAGGCATTGGTGTTGTAGGCCAGAACGTTGGCGCCCCACTGATAGGGCACGCCGTAATGCTTGCCGCCGACGGTGTGCCATGCGGCGCCCTGCAGGCGGGAATCGACCGTCTTCCAGCTGGGAATCAGGGCGGTGTTGACTTCCTGCACGCGCTTGCCGGCGATCAGGCGCAGACTTGCATCGCCCGAGGCGGTGACCAGATCGAATCCGCCCTCGTTCATCAGCGCGACCATCTCGTCCGATGTGTTGGCGGTCTTGACCGTGACCTTGCAACCGCTGTCCTTTTCGAACTGGGTGACCCAGTCATAGGCCTTGTCGGTTTCGCCGCGTTCGATATAGCCGGGCCAGGCGACGATGGCGACTTCGCCTTCGGCTTTCCCCAGTTTTTGCAGCGATTGCGCCGACGCGGTGCCGGTGGCAGCCATTGCAGCGGCCGCAACGACACCAAACACCGCCAGGCGAATGGCAGTTCCAGACATGATGCTCTCCTCTCACAGGGTTTTGGGGGCGCGTTTGCCGGTGTCGCCCTTCATGTGCAGGGTAGCCAACCCGCAATGTTTGGAAAACAAAAAAGATACAATGGCCCGGGATATTGTCGTGCCCATCCGGACAAAATAATAAAAAAGGGGGCGGGCACACCAAGCCCGCCCCCCTTTTCTGTCGTGTGGCCCGGCGATACCGGGTCGTGCCGCGATCAGCCGCAGGCGGCGACCGCGCGCTTCGCCATCACGCCGATCAGATGGGCGCGATACTCGGCAGAGGCGTGGATGTCGCTGTTCAGGCCCCCGGCGGCGATCTTGATGCCGTCCAGCGCCGAGGCCGAGAACCTGGCCGACAGCGCCTTTTCCATTTCGGCCACGCGGAAGACGCCGTTTGCGCCGGCGCCGGTGACGGCGACCCGCACGCCCGACGCCGTCCTGGCGACGAACACTCCGACCGTGGCGTAACGGCTGGCCGGGTTGGCGAACTTCACATAAGCCGCCTTTTCGGGAACCGGGAAACTGACCGAAGTCACGATTTCGCCATCCTTCAACGCGGTCTCGAACAGGCCGGCAAAGAAATCGTCGGCCTTGATCTCGCGCTGGTTGGTCTTGATGGTGGCACCGAGCCCCAGGCATCCGGCCGGATAGTCGGCCGCCGGATCGTTATTGGCGATCGAGCCGCCGATGGTACCGCGATTGCGGACCTGGGCATCGCCGATGCCGCCGGCCAGGGCCGCCAGCGCCGGGATTTTGGCCGCGACATCCTTCGAGGTGGCGACATCGACATGACGGGTCATGGCCCCGATGGTGACGGTCTTGCCGTCGGCCTTGATACCCTTCAGCTCCTTCACCCCCGCCAGATCCACCAGATCGCTGGGGCTGGCCAGCCGCTGCTTCAGCGTCGGCAGCAGCGTCATGCCGCCGGCGATCAGCTTGCCTTCCTTGGCCTTCTTGACCGCGCCCGCCGCATCCGCGAGCGAGCCCGGACGATGATATGCGAACTCGTACATGACCGGGTTCCTCCCTTACTCGGCTGCGGCGGCCCCGCGGGCCGCCTGGATTGCCTGCCACACCTTCACCGGTGTCGCCGGCATGGAGATGTCCTTGACGCCGACATCGGCCAGCGCGTCGAGCACGGCGTTGATCACCGTCGGCGGCGAGCCGATGGCGCCGACTTCGCCGACGCCCTTCACGCCCAGCGTGTTGTGCGTGCACAGCGTGGCATGCGTACTGACGTCGTAGGACGGGACGTCGTCGGCGCGCGGCATGCAGTAGTCCATATACGACCCGGTCAGAAGCTGGCCGTCCTTATCGTAGACGCAGCCTTCCAGAAGCGCCTGGCCGATACCCTGGGTGACGCCACCATGCACCTGGCCCTCGACGATCATCGGGTTGATCACCCGCCCGATGTCGTCGACCGCGGTGAAGCGCGCCACGTCGACGACGCCGGTTTCCGGATCGATTTCCACCTCGCAGATGTGGCAACCGCCCGGGAAGGTGAAGTTCTTCGGATCGTAGAACGCCGTTTCGTCGAGGCCCGGTTCCAGGGTCTCGTGCGGGAAGTTGTGCGGGACATAGGCGGTCAGCGCCACCTGGCCGAACGGCATCGACTTGTCGGTGCCGGCAACCGTGAACACGCCGTCCTTGAACTCGATATCCGCCTCCGACGCCTCGAGCACATGGGCGGCGATCTTCTTGGCCTTGTCGACGATCTTGTTGCAGGCACGAACGATGGCCTCGCCGCCGACGGCCAGCGAGCGCGAGCCGTAGGTGCCCATGCCGAACTGCACCTTGGCGGTGTCGCCATGGCTGATATCCACGTTTTCGAACGGAATGCCGAGTTGCTCGCTAACCAGCTGGGCGAAGGTCGTCTCGTGGCCCTGGCCGTGGCTGTGCGAGCCGGTGAACACGGTCACGCTGCCAGTCGGATGAACCCGGACCTCGGCCGATTCATAAAGACCGGCACGCGCGCCCAGCGCCCCGGCAACCGCCGACGGCGCGATACCGCAGGCTTCCAGATAGGTCGAAATGCCGATCCCGCGCAGCTTGCCACGCTTCTTCGACTCTTCCTTCCGCTTGGCGAAGCCGGCCCAATCGGACCGCTTCATCGCCTCCGCCATGGTCGACTGGTAGTCGCCGCTGTCGTATTGCAGCGCCACCGGGGTCTGGTACGGGAAGGCGTCGGCCGGAATCATGTTGCGCTTGCGGATTTCCGTGCGGTCCATCTTCATCTCGCGCGCGGCCTTGTCGACCAGGCGTTCGAGCAGATAGGTCGCCTCCGGACGCCCGGCGCCACGATAGGCGTCGACCGGCGCGGTGTTGGTGAATACCGCCCGCACCTCGGCATAGATCGCCGGCGTGGTGTACACGCCCGCCAGCAACGTGGCGTAGAGGTAGGTTGGCACCGCCGTGGAGAAGGTCGAAAGGTAGGCCCCCATATTGGCCATCGTCGAAACCTTCAGGCCCAGGAACTTGCCGTTCTTGTCCATCGCCAGTTCGGCATGGCTTACATGATCGCGGCCATGTGCGTCGGCCAGGAAGGATTCCGACCGGTCCGCCACCCACTTGATCGGCCGGGCAATCTTGCCGGCCGCCCAGGTGACGATGGCTTCCTCGTTGTAGTGGAAGATCTTCGACCCGAAACCGCCGCCCACATCCGGAGCGTAGACCCGCAGCTTGTGTTCCGGAATTTGCAGCACGAATGCGCCCATCAGCAGCCGGATGACATGCGGGTTCTGGCTGGTGGTGTAGAGCGTGTATTCGCCCGTCGACGGGTCGTAGTCGCCAATCGCCGCGCGCGGCTCCATCGCGTTGGGAATCAGCCGGTTATTGGTCAGATCGATCCTGGTGACATGGGCGGCGCCGGCGAAGGCCGCGTCGGTTGCCGCCTTGTCGCCGATATGCCAGTCGTAGCAGGTGTTATTGGCGATGCCGTCATGTACCGCCGTGCCGCCCTTGATCGCCTTGGCCATATCGACCACGGCCGGCAGGGTCTCGTATTTGATGTCGACCAGTTCGGCCGCGGCGCGGGCCTGCGCCTTGGTCTCGGCGATCACCACCGCCACCGGGTCGCCGACATGGCGCACCTTGTCGGCCACCAGCACCGGATGCGGCGGCTCCGCCATCGGCGATCCATCCTTGTTGGCGATGCCCCAGCCGCAGGGCAGGCCGCCGATCCCGGCTGCCTTGATATCCTCGCCGGTGAAGATGGCGACGACGCCCGGCGCGGCCCTGGCCTTCTTCGTGTCGACCGACTTGATCTTCGCGTGGGCGTGCGGGCTGCGCAGGATCTGGGCGAAGGTCTGATTCGGCCGGTTGATGTCGTCGACATAATTGCCGCGGCCCGTCAGGAACCGCTGGTCTTCCTTGCGCTTTACCGAAGCGCCG
>JAHELM010000049.1 GCA_024644185.1 Rhodospirillales bacterium
GCGGCCAGCATCATCTTCACTTCGGTGGGCTGGAACACCCGCGAGTAATGCTGCATGTAGCAGTTGTTCACCTCGACATCGGCCTGGGTGAAGAACCGGAAGATCTGCGTCAGCAGATTCCTCTCGGCTGGCGTCAGCTTGTTGCGCCAGTCCTTGACGTCGTCGGCCAGCGGCACTTCTTCCGGCAGCCAGTGGATGCGCTGCTGGGTAAGCCAGGCGTCATAGGCCCAGGGATAGCGGAACGGCTTGTAGATCGAATCGGCGTCGAGCAGTGACATGCGGTCTCCAGAGGCTTCAAATGTTGGCGGCGCCGGTCATGCGTCCCGGGGCGCGCCGTAGATCGCGCTCGACGCGGCGCATCGCGGATTCCATCGAGAGGCGGTGAAACGGCACCGGCCGGCCGTATTCGATGCGCCAGCCGTACTTGCCGCGAATGCCGAACCGGTCGCGACGAATTACCGAACGCAGAACGTCGGGCGCCACCCGGAATATCCGGGAGTCATGGCCGGGAAGCGGTCGTGCCTTTTGCCAGGCCGCCTCGACTTCCGCATCGCTCGATATCTCGCCGATCATTCCCCCTCCGGCTCATCCTATTGGCAGGCAAGGCACTCCTCGTAGTCGGTCGACGGTGCCGGCGCGTCGGTGCCATTGACGTGGCCCAGCAACGGCACCGTGGCCACCGCCGGCGGGGCGACGATATCGCGGGTCACCGTCTCGGCGCGCTGGATCGATTTGGACCGGCAGTAATACAGGCTCTTCACGCCCCGCTTCCAGGCCAGCATGTGCAGTTGATGCAGGTCGCGCTTGTGCACGTCCGCCGGCAGGAACAGGTTCAGCGACTGCGACTGGCAGATTTCCGGCGCGCGGTCCGCGGCATGCTCGATCAGCCAGCGCTGGTCGATTTCGAAGGCGGTGCGGAACACGGCCTTCTCATGCTCGTCGAGAAAGTCGAGATGCCGCACCGAGCCTTCGCTGGTGGAGATCGACGACCAGGTATCCTCGTCGTCATGCCCCTTTTCAGCCAGCAGCGCCTTCAGGTGCCGGTTGCGCACGGTGAACGAGCCGCTGAGCGTCTTGTGGGTGAAGCTGTTGGCGGCAATCGGCTCGATGCCCGGCGACGCGCCGCCGCAGATGATCGAGATCGACGCCGTCGGCGCCACGGCCATCTTGTTGGAAAACCGTTCCGCGATGCCATATTCGGCGGCGTCGGGGCAGGCCCCGCGCTCGGCCGCCAGGCGCCGGCTGGCGGCATTGGCCTGGCTGCGGATATGCTTGAACATCCGCTTGTTCCAGACCTTTGCCATGACCCCTTCCAGCGGGATCATCGCGCCCTGCAGGAACGAGTGGAAGCCCATGACACCCAGCCCGACCGAACGTTCACGCGTAGCCGCATAGCGCGCCCGCGCCA
Organism: Rhodospirillales bacterium; assembly: GCA_024644185.1. Lineage (GTDB taxonomy): Bacteria > Pseudomonadota > Alphaproteobacteria > UBA8366 > JADFVY01 > JAHELM01. The sequence continues at coordinate 1,409 of JAHELM010000049.1, forward strand.
TGCTGTCGGGCGCGTGGTCGATGAAGTCCTGCAGCACGTTGTCGAGGAACCGCATGACGTCCTCGATGAAATCCGGGTGTTGTTCCCATTCCTGGTATTTTTCCAGGTTCAGCGACGACAGGCAGCACACCGCCGTGCGCTCCTTGCCGTGTTGGTCGATGCCGGTGGGCAGCGTGATCTCGGCGCACAGATTCGATGTCTTGACCGTCAGCCCCGCCAGCTTCTGGTGTTCCGGGATCGCCCGGTTTACATGGTCGGAATAGACGATATACGGCTCGCCGGTCTCGACCCGGGCGGTCAGGATGCGAATCCACAGCCCGCGCGCCGAAACCTTGCGCAGCACCGCGCCGTCCTTCGGGCTGGTCAGCGGCCATTCGGCGTCCTGTTCGACTGCGCGCATGAATGCGTCGGGGATCAGCACGCCGTGATGCAGGTTCTGGGCCTTGCGATTGGGGTCGCCGCCGGTGGGGCGGCGGATCTCGATGAATTCCTCGATTTCCGGATGGCCGACCGGCAGGTAGACGGCGGCGCTGCCGCGGCGCAAGGACCCCTGGCTGATCGCCAGGGTCAGCGAATCCATCACGCGGATGAACGGCACCACGCCCGAGGTCTTGCCGTTGATGCCGACGGTCTCGCCGATGGAACGCAGATTGCCCCAGTAGCTGCCGATGCCGCCGCCGCGCGCCGCCAGCCAGACATTCTCGTTCCACAGCCCGACGATGCCGTCCAGGCTGTCCGACGCCTCGTTCAGGAAGCACGAGATCGGCAGGCCGCGCTTGCGCGAACCCCCATTTGACAGCACCGGCGTCGCCGGCATGAACCACAGCCGGCTGATATAGTCGTACAGGCGCTGGGCATGCGCGGTGTCGTCGGCGAAATGCATGGCGACGCGGGCGAAAAGGTCCTGATAGCTTTCGCCCGGCAACAGATAGCGGTCGCCCAGCGTGGCCTTGCCGAATTCGGTCAGCAGGGCATCGCGCTCGCGGTCGATATGGACGCGGTTGCCGCGGTCGTTCTGCGGGTTGTCCCGAAATTCCTCGGTCAGTTCGGATTCGTCCTCGGATTCGCCGCTGTTGTCCACAGACTGGCGGAAGGCGCCGCGCAAATCCCGCTCGGCCGGGCCATTGCCCTCGAATCCTTCGCGCTCGGCGGATTCGCGCAGCAACACCTCGGTCGAATCGTCCATCTTTATCCCCCATTTCCACAGGCTGTGGACAGGAAAACCTGTGAATAAAACACAAGATTTCGTAGCCGCCCGCAGTGACAATACCAGATTTGGTCTCGATGTCGATTAGAACAAATAAAGAACATCCACATCATACAGGGCCCCGCCGGCGGGTCAAGCGGCGGGCCTCCGGGGGCGGAAAAAGCCACATCTGGCCGGACCGGCGAAGCTCTGGCATGATCGGGCGATGTGCGGACGCTTCAGCCTGACCCTGCCGGCCGATGCGATGGGCCGGCTATTCGGTGCCGAGGTCGCGGGAACGCTCCGCCTCGCGCCGCGCTACAACATCGCCCCGTCGCAGCCGATCGCGGCGGTGCGTCGGCGCCCGGAAAAAGGCGGCGGGCGCGAGATCGTGCCGCTGCGCTGGGGCCTGATCCCGGTGTGGACGCGCGATCCCGACACGCTGGACCGGCCGCCGATCAATGCGCGCGGCGAGACGATCCTGGCCAAGCCGATGTTCCGCGATGCCTTCCGGCACCGGCGCTGCCTGATCCCGGCGGACGGATTCTATGAATGGCAGAAGGTTCCCGGCGGCAAGCAGCCCTGGTGGATCCACCGGGCCGACGGCGCGCCGCTGGCCTTTGCCGGCATTTGGGAACGCTGGCAGGGGCGTGACGGGCGTGTCATCGAAAGCTGCGCCATCGTCACCACCGAAGCGAACGATGCCATGCGCCCGCTCCACGACCGCATGCCGGTGATCCTCGATATCGGCCGCTTCGGCCCCTGGCTGGAGGCCTCGCCGCTGGAAGCGGCGGAAATGATCGAACCCTATCGCGGAACCCTGGCCGCCTGGCCGGTCAGTCGCCGGGTCAACGACCCGCATCGCGACGACGCAAACCTGGTGGAACCGATCGCGGCCCCCGCCATCGCCAAGCCGTTATCGCCCCCCGAGGCGAACCTGCTGTAAGGCCGGGGGGCGGATCGTCCACTCTTGCGCCCGCCGCCCTCAATGCAGTATCTGGCTCAGGAACAGCTTGGTGCGCTCGGACTGCGGGTGGTGGAAGAAGGCTTCCGGTTCGTTCTGCTCGATGATCTCGCCGCCATCCATGAAGATCACCCGGTTTGCGACGGTGCGGGCGAAGCCCATCTCGTGGGTCACGCAGATCATGGTCATGCCGCTCTGCGCCAGGTCGATCATCACGTCGAGAACTTCCTTGATCATCTCCGGGTCGAGGGCCGAGGTCGGCTCGTCGAACAGCATGATCTTCGGGCTCATGCACAGCGAGCGGGCGATCGCCACGCGCTGTTGCTGGCCGCCGGAAAGCTGGCCCGGATATTTCAGCGCCTGCTCCGGAATCTTGACCCGCTCCAGATACTTCATGGCGATGGCCTCGGCCTCGTTCTTCGGCATTTTGCGCACCCAGATCGGGGCCAGCGCGCAGTTCTCCAGGACCGTCAGGTGCGGGAACAGGTTGAAGTGCTGGAACACCATGCCGACCTCGCGCCGCACCTGGTCGATATGCTTGAGATCGTCGGTCAGTTCGATTCCGTCGACGACGATGCGGCCGCGCTGGTGTTCCTCCAGCCGGTTGATGCAGCGGATCATGGTCGACTTGCCGGACCCGGACGGGCCGCAGACGACGATGCGCTCGCCCTTGTTGACGGTCAGGTTGATGTCCTTGAGAACGTGAAAATCGCCATACCATTTATGCATGCCGCTGATTTCGATCGCCGGTTGGTCGGCAATTGCGGGCACCGCTGACGTTTCAGACATTTCTTGTACTCCCGGTGACATTCCTAGCGGCGCTTGTGGCCGGTATGAAGCTTGCGCTCGATATGCATGCTGTAACGCGACATGCTGAAGCAGAAGATCCAGAACACGAAGGCGGTGAAAACGTAACCCTCGACGTACATGGAGACCCATTTCGGATCGGTCGTTGCCGCCTGTACGCTGCCCAGCAGATCGAACAGGCCGATGATCAGCACCAGGGTCGTGTCCTTGAACAGCCCGATGAAGGTGTTGACGATGCCCGGGATCACCAGCTTCAGCGCCTGCGGCAGGATGATCAGGCGCATCATCTGCCAGTAGCCCAGGCCCATCGCGGCGGCGGCTTCGTACTGGCCCTTGGGGATCGCCTGCAGCCCGCCACGCACGACCTCGGCCATATAGGCCGATGAGAACAGCGCCACGCCGATCAGCGCCCGCAGCAGCTTGTCGAAATTCACACCCTCGGGCAGGAACAGCGGCAGCATCACCGACGACATGAACAGGACCGTGATCAGCGGTACGCCGCGCCACAGCTCGATGAAGCCGATCGACACGGCGCGGATCGCCGGCATGTCGGACCGCCGGCCCAGGGCGAACAGGATGCCGATGGGCAGGGACGCGGCGATGCCGGTGCCGGCCACGACCAGCGTCAGGAACAGGCCGCCCCACTTTGCCGTCTCGATATAGTCGAGCCCGAACCCGTCGCCGACCCATAGGAAGTAGGCGGCGAAGGGATAAACGAAGACCAGCAGGAAGACGATCCAGGATTTGACCGCCGCCTTATCGAGCGTGATCAGGCCGAAGGCGAGAAATGCCGCTATCCAGCCCAGCGCAAACGTTTCCGGTCCGCCAAGGATTGCCCGGCCGAGATAATGTCCGACGAACCCCGCGGCGGCGATGACCGCCAGGCGGATGCCAAATCCCATCGCGGCGTTGCTTGCACTGCGCGGCAGCACCGTGCCGAGCCGGGCATGAGCAAGCCCGTAGGGGGCAAACATCATGAGCGCGATGATCGTGGCCGGGCCCCAGCCATACGCCGCGAGCGAAAAGGCGGTCGCGATACCGGCGAGCCCGAGGCCGATCCCACGGTCGATCCATTTCTGCTTGAGAAACAACGGCGCGGCCACCAGCACAAGCAGCAGGAACGAATAATCGATCCGCCAGCGGTATGCCTCAGGATAGAAGGGGCCATATATGAATTGATTGAAGCGCGCATCGATGAACACCCAGCAGGCGTGGATGATCGCCCCGTCCTGTGCCGTGCAGGCCTCCGGCCCATCGCCGACCCAGACCGCACCGACGAATATGTACTCCACGATGCCCCATATCGCCCAAACGGCCACGGTTCCGCCAATCAGGGTCAATACGGCATTGTACCAGGGGTACAGCAGGTTGTGATAAATCCAGCCATAGACGCCGACCTCGCTCTTTGGCGGCGGCAGGTCTTCGTGGCGGTCATGTTTGACGATGGCGCCATGAGATGCGGAATCTGTCATCTTGTCATCTCTCCACCAACGCCACTTTCTTGTTGTACCAGTTCATAAACGCCGAAATCGAAAGGCTGAGGCCCAGATAGAGGGCCATGGTTATGCCGATCACCTCGACGGCCTGGCCGGTCTGGTTCAGCACCGTGCCCGCGAAGACCGAAACCAGTTCCGGATAGGCGATCGCGGCGGCGAGCGACGAGTTCTTGGTCAGGTTCAGGTACTGGCTTGTCAGTGGCGGAATGATCACGCGCAGCGCCTGCGGGATGACCACCAGCCGCAGCGTTTGGCCGTTGCGCAGACCCAGCGAATGGGCGGCCTCGGTCTGGCCATGGCTGACCGCCATGATTCCCGCCCGCACGATCTCCGCGATGAAGGCAGCCGTATAGGCGGACAAGGCCAGCAGCAACGCCACCAGTTCGGGGATCAACTCGGACCCGCCCTTGAAATTGAAGGCCTGCATCACCGGATAGTCGAAAGAGATGGGCACGCCGCCATAGACGAGCGAGGCCACGATCAACCCCAGACAGGGCAGGCCGAAAAAGATACCAAGCGATGTCAGGAATACTGGAAACTGTTGTCCCGTGAGGTTCTGGCGGCGACGGTTCCAGACCGAAAGCCAGACAATGCCGGCGATGGCCAGGCCGAAGCCCAGAAACATCATCCATGTCCCCGGCTCGAAGATTGGCTTCGGCGTATAGAGGCCACGATTATTCAGGAATACAGTGCCGAATATTTCGTAACTGTCCCGGATCTTCGGGAACCCTTTCAGGATCAGGCCGTACCAGAAAAAAATCTGCAGCAGCAACGGGATGTTGCGCAACGTTTCGATATAGACCGTCGCCATGCGGCTGATCAGCCAGTTCGGCGCCAGACGTGCCACGCCAATCGTGAAGCCGATAATCGTGGCGAGAACGATGCCCAGGATCGAGACGGTCAGGGTGTTCAGAAGACCGACCCAGAACACGCGGCCGTAAGTCGATTCTTCGCTATATTCGATCCAGGTGTCGATGATGCCGAAACCGGCCGTGGAATTCCAGAAATCGAAACCGGATGCGATGCCCTGGCGGTCGAGGTTGGCGCTGGTGTTGCGGAAAAGGTACCAGCCGAATGCAACCACGGCCGCGACGACCAGAAGCTGGAAGAATACGCTCCTGAATTGCTGGTCGTTCCAGAAGGCGGTCCCGCCGCGCGAGGGGGTTTCTCCCGGTGCAGACATTATGGTGTCCCCATCAGATCGCATCGCATTTTACGGAACAGGAACGGCGGCCCCGAGTCAATGGCATCGCAAAACGGGCCGAATTCCAGAAAAAGGGAAAACGCCCCCGGTGTTGGGCCGGGGGCGCAAATCCTAGTCGTTGGGCTTAGCGGAACGGCGGCGCATAGAGGAGGCCACCATTGCTCCACAACGCGTTCAGCCCGCGATCGAGCGCCAGCGGCGTGTTGGGCCCGACATTCCGGTCGTAAATTTGTGCGTAGTTGCCGACCTGCTTCAGGATGTTATAGGAAAAATCCTGGCCGAGGCCGAGCTGCTCGCCGAAATTTGCTTCCATGCCGAGCATGCGCATGATTTCCGGATTGGTGCTGGTCTTCATCTCGTCGACGTTGAGCGAGCTGACGCCCATCTCTTCGCCGATGATCATGGTGTTGAGCGACCAGCGCACGATATCGCCCCACTGGCTGTCGCCATGTCGTACCGCCGGGCCCAGCGGTTCCTTGGAGATGATTTCCGGCAGAACCATATGCTCGTCCGGATTTTTCAGTTTCGTGCGCTGGGCGGCAAGGCCCGAACGGTCGGTGGTATATACGTCGCAACGGCCGGCGTCGTATGCCGCGACGACCTCATCCGCCTTTTCGAAGGCGACGACCTTGTATTCCATCTTGTTGGCGCGGAAATAGTCGGCCACGTTCAACTCGGTGGTGGTGCCGGTATTGGTGCACACGGCCGCGCCGCTAAGTTCCTTGGCGGTATGGACACGCAGGCTCTTGCGGACCATGAAGCCCTGGCCGTCGTAATAGGTAACGCCGATGAACTCCAGACCAAGCGACGCATCGCGGCTGAAGGTCCAGGTGGTGTTGCGCGACAGGACATCGATCTCGCCCGATTGCAGGGCGGTGAAGCGTTCCTTGGCCGACAGCGGCACGAATTTCACCTTCGTGGCATCGCCGAACACGGCGGCCGCGACGGCGCGGCAGACATCGACGTCGATGCCCGACCACTCACCTTTGTCATCGGGGTTCGAAAAACCCGGCAGACCCTGGCTGACGCCGCACAGAAGATTGCCGCGTGCCTTGACGGCCTCCAGCGTCTGCTGGGCCTGGGCGGCAACGCCGACAAAGCTCAGCGCAACGGCCACTGCGATTATGTTGCGAAGTTTCATAGGTGTGTTTTCCCTGCAAGTTATCGTTCGTATACCCGATCGGATGTCGGGATGGACGGGTCGGCCAGAAGCCGATCCTGGAACTCATAATAGCCAGTTGAGCGCGGAAGAAAACCCGTTGTTTTCCGCGTGGCGGAATGAGATTACCGAGGTTAAAAATTATTGAATTTAATGAAATGAACGAATCCGCCGCCCAAATATATTTGGCATGCGGACTTTAAGTTGCCGCGGGCGCGACCCAGATCAATTTTCATGCGCGCCCGGATCCCCCGGATTCGCGCATATATTGCCAGGAGGATTGCAATGAAGAGGGGCGTGTTGGCGGTTTTGGCCGTCGGCGGGTCTTTGATGGCGTGCGCGCTCTCCGCGGTGGCGGAAGAGGTCACGGTGGAAATGCATGCGATCAGCAATGCCGGCGTCGGCGCCGCGATCGGCACGATCAAGGCGATGGACACCGAAAACGGCACGGTGTTCCAGTTCGCATTGGGTCAGTATCTGCTGCCGGGGCCGCATGGGTTCCATCTGCACGAGAACGCAAGCTGCGACCCGGCCATGAATGTCGGGGCGATGCAGGCGGGCTTGGCGGCTGGAGGTCATTGGGATCCGGAAAAGACCGGCAAGCATATGGGCCCCGCGGCCCGCGGCCATAAGGGCGACCTGCCGGTGATCTACGTTCTGGTCGACGATGGCGGTGCGATTCCTTACAAGGGCACGCTGGTGGCACCATATCTCAAGGTCGCCGACCTGAAGGGGCGGGCCCTGGTGATCCATGCCAATGGCGACAACTATGCCGACGAACCGAAACCCCTGGGCGGCGGCGGCGCACGGGTTGCCTGCGGCCTTGCGGCGAGCTGATCGACCGGTCACGCAAATCGAACGAGGGCCCGTGCGGTGCGCGGGCCCTTATCGTTGCGGTCAGGATTCCGTGGACGGGAATTCAATGGTGGGCGCGACAGGGATTGAACCTGTGACCCCTGCCGTGTGAAGGCAGTGCTCTCCCGCTGAGCTACGCGCCCGGGATCATCGAAAAATCGGCCGCACATGTACGACCGCCGGGGCGCGCTGTCAACCCGCGCCGCATGCGCCGCCGTGGGGAAATTGCCGGGGCGTCGCGGGCAGGCTATAAGTCGCGGCGGCGCGCGCCGATCCCGGCCGCGCCTTGTTCGTGCGGGGAACCGATGACCAATTCACCCAAGGCCGGGTACGCCGCCTGGATTGCCGCCATGCCAGGCGTCTTCGTGCTGCTCTGGGCTACCGGCTTCATCGGCGCCAAGCTGGGTCTGCCCTATGCCGAGCCCTTTACTTTCCTGACCGTGCGTTTCGTCCTGACGGTGGCAATCCTCTTGCCGGTGGCGCTGGTCATGCGCGCGCCCTGGCCGAATCGCCGCCTGGCCGGCCATATCGCGGTTTCCGGTGTGCTGATCCACACGGTCTATCTGGGCGGGGTGTTCGCGTCCATCCATCGCGGCATGCCGGCCGGGGTAAGCGCGCTGATCATCGGACTGCAGCCGCTGGTCGTCGCCATCGCCGCCGGCCCGCTGCTGGGCGAGCGCGTGCGGCCCCGGCAGTGGGTCGGCTTCGCGCTGGGGCTTCTGGGCGTGACCCTGGAGCTGATCGACCGTTTGCCCGAGGGCATGGCGGCCGCCTTGGCGCGGATCGATGCCCGCAGCCTTGCCTGGTGTCTGTTCGGCCTGGCCGGGATGACCGCCGCGACGCTCT
>JAHELM010000491.1 GCA_024644185.1 Rhodospirillales bacterium
CGCGGTCCGGCCGGCAATCGTCGTCGGTGGCGGCGCGGTCGCCGCCTCGAACGAAGTGCGGGCCCTTGCAGAATCGCTGGAAGCCGTCGTGGTGACGACAACGGCAGGCAAGGGTGTATTGCCGGAATCGCATTCTCTGTCGGTCGGCGCGACGCTCCAGCTTCAGGCCACCCAGGCCATGCTGGCCGATGCCGATCTGGTGCTGGCGATCGGGACCGAACTGGCGGAGACCGATAGCTGGACCACGAAACCTCTGGTTTTTGGCGGACCGTTGATCCGCGTCGATCTGGATCCGGCCAAACTGGTCGACGATCATCGGGCCGATCTGGTCCTGCGCGCCGATGCGGCAGCGTTTCTGCGCGCGCTGGGGCCGCTGGGGGAGGGCCGGAACAGTCGGGACGCAGTGGGCCGCGCCCGCGAGGCGCGCCGCGCCAATGCCGCATCCTGGGGAGCGCTGGCGCGGCGCCATATCGCGGTACTGGACAGCCTGCGGCAGGCCTTGCCGGCGCATGGGTTCGTTGCCAGCGACATGACGCAGATCGCCTATACCGGCAACTGTGTCTTTCCTGTCGAATATCCGCGTTCCTGGTTTCATCCCAATGGATTCGGGACGCTGGGCTATGCCCTGCCGGCGGCAATCGGCGCGATGATCGCCGTGCCGGATCGACCCGGTCTCGCGTTGGCCGGCGATTACGGCTTCCAATTCACCTTGCCGGAACTGGGTACTGCCGTGGAACTCGGCCTTTCGCTGCCGGTGGTGCTATGGAACAACGAGGGTCTGGGTCAGATTCGCGACGACATGGTGGCGTCGGGCATTCCGGAAACGGGCGTGAAGGCGCGCAATCCGGACTTTCTGGCCTTGGCGCGGGCTTATGGCTGCGGCGCCGAACGGCCGGAAAACCTGCCGGCTCTGTCGCAAGCGGTGACACGCGCACTGGCCGCCGGACGCCCGACCCTGATCGAAGTTCGGTCGGACATCGCCGGCGGCTGATCCCTCACCCCACGGCGAGGCTTCCCGCCAGGGCCGCGATGCGGTCGCAGGCGGTGGAAAGCCGGTCCCGATCGACCACCAGGCCGATCCGGACATGGCCGCGCGCCGTCGGACCGAAGGCATCGGCGGGCAGAACGGAGACGGCGTGTTCGTCGAGCAGGCGCTCGGCAAAATCCTGGGCGCTCAGGCCGGTTTCGCGGATATCCAGCATGACGAACATGGCGCCTTCCGGCCGCAGGCATTCGACGCCGGGGATTTGCGCCAGCCGGGTGCAAACCAGGTCGCGCCGCGCGCGCAACTCGTGGCGCATGGCCACCAGTTCATCCGATTCCGCCGAAAGGGCAACGGCTGCGGCGTCCTGCACGAATCCGGGAAGACCGTAGAGCATGCACAAAGCCAGATTTGCGAGATGCGGCACCAGGTCGGGCGGAGCGATGGTCCAGCCGACACGCCAGCCAGTCATGGCATGGGATTTCGACAGGCTGCTGACGACGATTGTGCGTTCCGCCATGCCAGGAAGTTTCGCCGGGCTGATATGCGGCTGCTCATAGGTCAGCGTCGCGTAGACCTCATCCGACACCAGCCAGAGATCGTGTCGGCGGCACAGCGCCGCAACCGCTTCCAGCTCGTCCTCGCGCAGGACAACGCCGGTAGGATTGTGCGGTGTGTTCAGCATGATCGCACGGGTGCGGGGCGTGATCGCCGCCGCCAGCGCATCCAGATCGAGATGAAACCCGGAGGCGCGATTGAGCGGAACACGAACAAGGGTGGCGCCGCTGGCGCCGATGACGGCCTCGTAAGTGACGTATATCGGGTCCGGCGCGATGACCTCGTCGCCGCGATCCAGAAGGCACAGCGCCGCTGCAAAAAGCGCATTTTGCGCGCCGGAAAAAACCACGACCTGTTCCGGCGATACATCCTGCCCCGCGCCTGCCGCCTGCCGCCTGGCGATCGCCGCGCGCAAGGCCGGCTGGCCGGTCATGTCGGTATAATGCGTATTGCCCGCGCGCAGGCCGCTAACGCAGGCCTCTACGATCGGCGACGGAGTCGCGAAATCGGGGTCGCCGACGCTCAGCAGGATTACGTCCTCGCCGCGCCGGCTGCGCTCGACCGCGCGGTAATGAATGTCCCAGGCGCGCGCGCCTTCGCCGCCAATTCGTTCGACTAGTGAGGAAAATCGCAAGGGCCGGACTCCTGTTCGCGACAATCGGGGCAGGGCGGATTTGTCGCTTGCCTCGCGGGATTTTGTGCGCATTATCGCAACGATACAATCCAGACAGTGGGGCAAGCAATGGCAAGGGACGCGCGTTACGATATTCTTTTCGAACCGATTCGCATCGGGCCGGTGACGGCGCGCAACCGATTCTATCAGGTGCCTCATTGCAATGGCATGGGCCATCCGATGCCCAGCGCTGTTGCCGGCATGCGGGGCATGAAGGCCGAGGGGGGCTGGGCCGTGATCTGCACCGAAGAGTGCGAGATTCATCACAGCAGCGACGTCAGTCCCTATCCGGAGGCGCGGCTGTGGGATGACCGCGATATCCCGGCACTGGCCCGCATGACCGATGCGGTGCATGCGCATGGTTCGCTGGCCGGTATCGAGTTGACCCATAACGGCATCCAGGCCTGCAATCGGATGAGCCGCGAAGTTCCCTTGGCGCCGTCACCGATGGTGGTTCCCAGTTA
>JAHELM010000050.1 GCA_024644185.1 Rhodospirillales bacterium
GGTCGGTGGTCCGCGCCCGGCCCAGCTATGACGATCTGCTTCGGCTCGACGGCCTGGCGGCCTGGCAGGACGGCACGCCGGCCGGACGCGCCGGATAGGCCACCGCATGCGCGATACCGGGAACAGGCGGGACGAACGGGCCGACGACCGGTGGCTCTGGCGCATCAGCCTCTCGGCCGCGGCGCTGTTCTGGGAACGCCTGTGGCGCGCCCTGTGGCCGCCGCTTGCGATCGCCGCGCTGTTCTTCATCCTCGCCCTGCTGGATTTCCTGCCGCATCTGCCGGGCTGGCTGCACGCGATCCTGCTGGGCGGGTTCGCGCTGGCCTTCGCGCTGCTGTTGTGGATGGAACTGCATGACCTTTCGCTGCCCGGCTATCGCGAGGCCCGGCGCCGGCTGGAACAGATCAATGCGCTGGCACACCGGCCGCTGGAGGCGCTGGACGACAGCATCGCCGGCGGTGCCGAGGCCGATCCGGTGGCGCGCGAGCTCTGGCGGCGCCATCAGGAACGGATGCGCGAGACGGTGGCCCTGATGCGCGTCGGCGCGGCGCGGCCCGGCCTGATCCATCGCGATCCGCTGACCTTGCGTTTCGCCCTGGTTCTGGGTCTGGCAATTGCCCTGCTGATCGCGGGCGGCGACGCGCCCGACCGGTTGTTGCGCGCGGTGTCGCCGGGAATCGTGGCGGCCGGCGGCGGCGTCCCGGTGACGCTCGACGCCTGGCTGACCCCGCCCCCCTATACCGGCCAGCCGCCGGTATTCCTGTCAGGCGGCGGACGGATGCCGGCGGAAGATCCGGTGACGGTGCCGCAGGGCAGCATCCTGGTGGCGCAGATCGGCGGCGCCGGCGCGGCACCGGAATTCGCCTTGCCGGACGGCCTGCCGGCCCCGGCTTTCGATCCGGTGGGCGGGACCAATTATCGGGCCGAGGTGCCGCTGGAGACGGGCGGTCGCGTCGCGGTGTTGCTGCGGGGCAAGGAACTGGGCGGCTGGAACATCGAGATTGTGCCCGACGCGCCACCGAGCGCGGCCTTTCTGCGCGAACCCGGCCGCACCCCGCTGGCGGCGCTGCGCCTGGATTTCGAGGCGCATGACGATTACGGGCTGGCGGCGGTGTCGGCGACCGTCCGGCGGCCGGCGGGCACCGCCGGCGCGGCGGACGAGAGCATCGTCTTCGATCTGCCGCTGCCTTCGCTGAATGCCGCCGATGCAAGCGGCACCGGATACCAGGACCTGACCGCGCATCCCTGGGCCGGGCTGCCGGTGGAAATCCAGTTGACGGCGCGCGATGGCCGCGGCCAGCGCGGTACCAGCGGGGCGATCGCCACGGTCCTGCCGGAGCGCGAATTCCAGCATCCGGTGGCGCGGGCGATCGTCGAGCAACGCAAGCATCTGGCGGCCGACCCGATCGGCGCGCGCCACACGGTCGGGGCTGCGTTGCGCACGATCGCGCGCGATACGGCCGCATTCGATGGCGACGTCACGGTCTTTCTGGCGCTGACCGCATCCAGCCAGCGGCTGCGGCACAGCACCGCGCCAAAGGCGCCCGAGGAGGTCATGCAGATCCTGTGGGATACCGCGCTGCGCCTTGAGGACGGCAAGCTGTCGCTGGCGGCGCGTGAATTGCGCCGCCTGCAGAAGGACCTGGCGGACGCGCTCTCCCGCGATGCCACGGACGAGGAACTGACGCGGCTGATGGATCGGCTCGAGGCGGCGCTGGATGAATTGATGGATGCGCTTGCCAAGATGCAGCCGCGGGATTCCGAGGGCATGCCGATCGATCCGAACGCCATGGCGATCAGCCGCGAGGATCTGCGGGCCATGTTCGATCGGATGCGCGATCTTGCCCGCGGCGGGGCCAGGGACGCCGCCCGGCAGATGCTGTCGGAACTGCAATCGATGCTGGAAAACCTCCAGACCGCGCGGCCGGGACAGCCGTCGAAGGAATTCCAGGACGGCATGAAGATGCTGGACTCGCTGCAGGACATGATGCGCGCGCAGCAGGAAATGCTCGACCGCACGTACCGCGAGGCCCAGCGCCAGCAGGAGGGCCAGCAGGAGGGCCAGCAGAACGGCAAGCCCGGCGGCAAGCCGGAGGGGGGACAGCAGGGCGACGCAACCCTCCAGGAAGCGCTACGCCGCCAGCTTGGCGAATTGATGCGCCAGATGGGCGAGATGGGTGGTGACATTCCCCGTCCCTTCGGGCGCGCGGAAGGTGCCATGCGCCGCTCGACCGAGGCCCTGCGCAACGGCCAGCCCGGGGCCGCCGTGCCGCCGCAGGGCGAAGCCCTCGATCAGCTTCGCGAGGGTGCGCGCATGGCGACCGAGCAGATGATGCAGAAATTCGGCATGCAGGGGCCGGGAATGCCCGGCGGCCGCGCCGGGATGCAGCCGGGCCAGCAGGACCCGTTCGGCCGGCGCACCGATGGCGGCCAGGGCTTCAGCCAGGGCGATGTCGATATCCCCAGCGAAAGCGACGTCCAGCGGGCCCGCCGCATCCTCGACGAACTGCGTCGCCGCGCCGGCGAGCATGACCGGCCGGCGGTCGAGCGCGATTATATCGACCGGTTGTTGAAACCCTATTGATCAGTTTCCCGCCGCCGGGGCTGGCGGCACCGGATCCACGGTCACCGCCGGCGGAGTCTCGGGCGGTGTCAGAGGCTCCGGCGCCGGAACCGCGCCGGACCCGTCGGCCGGCGCCGGCCGCAGGGCGTTCTCGATCTGCGGCGCCCGCTGCATCGCCGCGAACAGCAGCATGATCGCGATCAGGACCAGCAGCACCAGGATGATGAGGCGCGTCCGCGACCGCCCCTTGCGGGCCGCCTGCAGCTTTTGCCGCTGCCGTGGGGACAGGGCGGACTGCACGGGCATTGCGGCGGCGGCGGCGGATTTCGCCGTCGCGTCCGGCTCCGCCGGTATCGATTCGGTCTGGGTGGTCGGCGCCAGATCCGGCGTGGCGGTCAATATCGGGGCCGGCGCGGGAGAATCTCCCGCGGTCTGCGCATCGGCACTCTGCCGGGCGAGAATTTCGCGGGCCGACAGGCCGGGCACCGGAACCGGTGCCGCCGGCGCGTCGCCAACCGGGGCGCCTTGCGCCGTGACGCGCCAGCGATGGCCGCATTTCGAACAGCCGACCGTCCGGCCCGCCGGAGCGAGCTTGCCTGGGTCGACGCCGAATCGCGCCGCGCATTTGGGGCAGGAGAGGATCATGCCGGACCCGATGGCTACAGTTTTTCCCGTGAGGCAGATATACGGGGTCATGGGTGGTCTGGCAAGAACAGCGGTTTACGGCCTCCCGCGATCCATGCCATTGTGAGGCGCGAGAAAGAGCCGCCGCGAACGCGAGTGTCGCAAGGAATACTGTCGGAAACAGAGACACTTGTCGGAAACCGAGACATTCGAGAACGTCGTCCGATTCGAAAACGTCGGCATGCGCTACGGCACCGGGCCGGAGGTGCTGCGCGAAGTCACGTTTTCGCTTCGGCCCGGATCGTTCCATTTCCTGACCGGACGCAGTGGCGCGGGCAAGTCGTCGCTGCTCAAGCTGATGTATCTGGCGCACCGGCCAAGCCGCGGCCTGATTACCCTGTTCGACGAGGATATCGCGACGATCCCGCGCGAGCGCCTGCCGTTCCTGCGCCGGCATATCGGCGTGGTGTTCCAGGAGTTCCGCCTGATCAATCACCTTTCGGCCTTCGACAACGTCGCCCTGCCGCTGCGCGTGGCCGGCGTGCGCGAAGGCATCGTGCGCAAGCATGTCGAGGAATTGCTGACCTGGACCGGGCTTGCCGATCACATGGACGCGCGCCCGCCGACCCTTTCGGGCGGCCAGCAACAGCGCGTCGCCATTGCCCGCGCCATCATCGCCCGGCCGCGCCTGCTGCTGGCGGACGAACCGACCGGCAATGTCGACGATTCGATGGGCGTGCGCCTGCTCTATCTGTTCGAGGAACTGAACCGCCTGGGCACCACCGTGGTCATCGCCACCCATAGCGAGGCGCTGATCTCGCGGTTCCAGCACCCGATCCTGCATCTCGAGGCCGGCGGCCTGGCATACCAGGCCCGCGGCGAATCCGCGCCGCCG
The DNA here is from genome assembly GCA_024644185.1 of Rhodospirillales bacterium. Lineage (GTDB taxonomy): Bacteria > Pseudomonadota > Alphaproteobacteria > UBA8366 > JADFVY01 > JAHELM01. Next base: position 4,083 of record JAHELM010000050.1, read on the forward strand.
CCGCCGCGCGGCGCGTTCGGCGCCAGACGGCCGGGTCCGGCCGGCGGGGCGAAGCCATGATCGCCGGCCGGTCCGATCTTCCGCTGTCGCGCGAGCCCTCGGTGCGGCTGGTTCCGTGGATCATCGCGCTGATGACCTTTCTTGCCTGCATGATGCTGGCCGGGGCGCTGCTGCTGTCCGATCTGCTCGGCCAATGGACGCGCGATCTCAGCGGCACGGCCACGGTGCAGGTGATGCCGCGCGACGGCGAGACCGCCGAGGCCCTGCAGGAGCGGGTCGCCAAGCTGGTCCGCCTGCTGGAACGGCGCGACGAGGTCGCCAGCGCGCGCGACATTCCGCTGGACGAGATCGCCGAGCTGCTGGCGCCCTGGCTGGGCACCGACGCGCCGCTGGACGGGCTGCCGCTGCCGCGGCTGATCGATATCCGGCTGGCCGACGGGCAGACCCCGGCTTCCCTCGACAGCCTGCGCACCATGCTGGACAACGCCGACCCCGATGCCGAGCTGGACGATCACGGCACCTGGCGGCAGGAAATCGCCGGCCTTGTGCGCGCGCTGGAATATCTGGCCGCCCTGGGGATCGGGCTGGTGGCGCTGGCGACCGTCGGCATCGTGATCTTCGTGACGCGCAGCGGCATGGCCGCGCATCAGGACGTCATCGAGGTCCTGCACCATATCGGCGCCGAGGATTCATATATCGCCCGCCAGTTCCAGCGCCACGCCCTGGCCCAGGGGCTGCGCGGGGGGCTGATCGGCCTGGTTCTGGCCGCCGGCAGCCTGTGGGCTCTCGATCGCGCGTCCTCCGGGCTGGATACGGCACTGCTGCCGCCATTCGGTCTCGACGCGCGCGAATGGGCGATCCTGGCCGCCATTCCCTTGGCAACCGCGCTGATCGCCAACTGGACGGCGCGCCGAACGGTGATGCGCAGCCTCGGCCGGATGGTATAACGAAACCCGTGACAGGACGGGACAGCATGGTCGGCAACGACAAACCGGACAGGACGGACAGGGCCGCCGCCCTTTTCCGCCGCGGCCGTGGCGCGCGCTGAGCGCACGCGCCGGCGGCGCCGGGCCGGCTGGGCGCTGGCAGCGCTGGTCTGCGCCCTGGCAACCTGGCTGGCCGGGCTGTACGGGTTCGCCGCGTCAATCCCGCGGGCGCTGGAGGACGACGGGCGCCATACCGACGCCATCGTCGTCCTGACCGGCGGCAGCCTGCGGCTGGAGACCGGCTTCCAGTTGCTGGCGCGCAATACGGCGGACAAACTGTTCGTGTCCGGCGTCGACAGGGGTGTGCCGATCGACGATCTGCTGGCGGTCTCCGGCCTGACGGCCGAGGACCTGCAATGCTGCGTGACGCTGGGCTACATGGCCGCCGACACGATCGAGAACGCGCAGGAGACGGCGACATGGATCAGGGCCAACCGGCTGCGCACGGTCCGCCTCGTCACCTCGGCCTATCACATGCCGCGCAGCCTGCTGGAATTCCGCGAGGCCATGCCGGATGTGGAAATCGTGCCGCACCCCGTCTTCGCCGACCGGGTGATGCTGGATGACTGGTGGCGGCGTCCCGGCACGGCAAGCCTTGTGGTCGTCGAGTACAACAAATACCTTCTGGCAATCGCCCGGCACCGCATTCCGGGCCTCGGCATGTTGTGAGGACCATGATTTTCCTTCGTTCGGCACTTTTCGCGGTCACCTTTTACGCATCGACGTTCGTCCTGACCCTGCTGTGCCTGCCGGGGCTGGTGCTGCCCTACCGGGTGGCGCTGTTTTTCGAGCAGAAGTGGCTCGCGGCCATGCTGAAGGTCGTGGCCTGGACGGTCGGCATCACCGTCGAATGGCGCGGCGAGGGCAATATCCCCGATGGCCCGGTGATCCTGGCCGCCAAGCACCAGTCCGCCTGGGACACGATCGAGCTGACCCGGCGGCATCCCGAAGCCGTCCTCGTGCTGAAGCGCGAACTGACCTGGATTCCGGTCTGGGGCTGGTATCTCAAGCGGCTTGGCATGATTCCGATCGACCGCGCCAAGGGAGTGTCGGCGCTGAAGAACATCGCCGCCGCGGCGACCAGGGCCCGTGCCGACGGGCGATCGGTGCTGATCTTTCCCCAGGGCACCCGCACGCCGCCCGGCGCCGTTCGGCCCTATTTGCCGGGTGTCGCGGCGATCTATACCCAGCTTCGCGTGCCGGTGGTTCCGATCGCGCTGAATTCCGGCCTGTTCTGGCCGCGCCGCCGGTTCATGAAATGGCCGGGAATCGTTACCGTCGAATATCTCGAACCGATCCCGCCCGGCCTCGACCGGAAGACTTTCATGAACACCCTGGCGGAGCGGATCGACCCGGCCACGGCGAGGCTGGAGGCCGAGGCGTTGCAGCGATTCCCCTGGCTGCCGCCGATCCCGCCCCCGGAAGATGCCGGCGCCGCGCCCGCCACCGCCGCCGAACCGTAACAGGGCCGCGACATTTGACCCCCCGGCTGTCAGGGATTATCACTGGACCTTGCGTCCGGCCGTATCGGACCAGGGGGTAGGCCATGACGACGCCCGGCGGCATCGCCCAGCAGATCTGGGACATGAAATACCGGCTGAAGGCGCCGGACGGCACGCCGCTGGACCTGACCATCGACGACACCTGGCGGCGCGTCGCCACCGCGCTGGCCGCCCCGGAACAGGATTCCGCCGCCTGGACGGCACGCTTCACCGAGGCCCTTGCCGACTTCCGCTTCCTGCCCGCCGGGCGCATCCTGGCCGGGGCCGGCACCGGCCGGCAGGTGACCCTGTTCAACTGCTTCGTCATGGGCACCGTCCCGGACGACATGGGCGGGATCTTCGACCATCTGAAGGAAGCCGCGCTGACCATGCAGCAGGGCGGCGGTATCGGCTACGATTTCTCGACGCTCAGGCCGAAGGGTGCCCCGGTGCGCGGCGTCGGCGCCGACGCCTCGGGTCCGCTCAGCTTCATGGATGTCTGGGATGCCATGTGCCGCACCATCATGAGCGCCGGCCACCGGCGCGGCGCGATGATGGGCTGCCTGCGCTGCGATCACCCGGATATCCTGGCCTTCGTGCGGGCCAAGGCGGAACCGGCGCGGCTGCGCATGTTCAACCTGTCCGTCCTGGTCACCGACGATTTCTTGCGGGCGGTGCGCGAGGACGATTCGTGGACGCTGACCTTCGGGGGCACCGTGTTCTCGACGCTGCGCGCCCGTGAATTGTGGGACGAGATCATGCGGGCAACCTATGCCTATGCCGAGCCCGGCGTGATCTTCATCGACCGCGTCAACAAATTGAACAATCTTCACTATCTGGAGGAGATACAGGCAACGAATCCATGCGGTGAGCAGCCGTTGCCGCCCTATGGCGCGTGCCTGCTGGGGTCGATCAACCTGGCGCGGCTGGTGCGGGCGCCGTTCACGGCGCGGGCGACGCTGGATGTCGACGAGATGGCGGCGCTGGTCGGCGTCGCCGTGCGCATGCTGGACAACGCCATCGACGTGTCGCGCTTCCCGCTCGACCGCCAGCGCGACGAGGCGACGGCGAAGCGGCGCATCGGCCTTGGCGTGACCGGGCTGGCGGATGCGCTGATCATGTGCCGTGCCGCCTATGGCGGGGCGCAGGCGGTGGCGCTGACTGAAAAATGGATGGCCGCGTTCCGCAACGCCGCCTATCGCGCATCGATTGCGCTGGCCCGCGAGAAGGGGCCGTTTCCGCTGTTCGACCGCGAAAAATACCTGGCCGGCGAGACCGTCGGAAAACTGCCGCGGGACATTCGCGACGCCATCGCCGAACACGGCATCCGCAATGCCCTCGTCACCTCGATCGCCCCGACCGGGACGATCTCGCTGCTGGCCGGCAATGTCTCGTCGGGCATCGAGCCGGTGTTCAGTTATCGCTTCCGGCGCAACGTGCTGATGCCCGATGGCAGCCGTCGCGAGGAGGAGGTCGTCGATTTCGCGGTGCGCGAATACCAGGCCGTGAAGGGCGAGGACAAGCCGCTGCCGGACTGGTTCGTCGATTCCCAGACCCTGCCGCCCGAGGCCCATCTGGCGATGCAGGCGGCGGTGCAGAAATACATCGACAGCTCGATCTCGAAGACGATCAACCTGCCCGAGGATATCGGTTTCGAGGATTTCAGGGATATCTATCTGCGGGCCTGGGAAACCGGCTGCAAGGGCTGCACCACCTATCGGCCGAACCTGGTCACCGGCGCGGTGCTGACGCCGGCCGCGAGCGCCGGGAAGCCGGCGCCGGGCGAAGGCAGGGCGGGCAAGATCGAGCCGGCCCCGGCATCGGGCATCGTCTACATGACGCAACCGCTGGAACGGCCCGAGGCCCTGGTCGGCAAGACCTACAAGCTGCGCTGGCCGGAGAGCGACCACGCCTTCTACATCACCCTCAACGACATCGTGCAGGACGGCCGGCGCCGGCCCTTCGAGGTGTTCATCAATTCCGCCAATCTGGAGCATTACGCCTGGACCGTGGCGCTGACCCGGATGATCAGCGCGGTGTTCCGGCGCGGCGGCGACGTCACCTTCGTGGTGCGCGAGCTGAAGAGCATCTTCGATCCGCGCGGCGGCTACTGGATGGACGGGCGCTATGTGCCGTCGCTGCTGGCGGCAATCGGCGAAATTATCGAAGGCCACATGATCGATATCGGCTTCATCGTCGTGCCGGCCAGCGAATCGCCCGCGCCGCCGGCCCGCGCCATCGACGAGTCGCCGCCGCGGTTCTGCCCGAAATGCAGCCAGCCCGGTCTGATCCGCCAGGAAGGCTGCGACCTCTGCCCGTCCTGCGGCTATTCGAAGTGTTCGTGAGGCGGCGATGGCGGGACAGCGCAAATGCCCGCGCTGCGGCGCGGCCCTGCCGGGATTCGTTGACGAATGCCCGGCCTGCGGCATGGAGCGCCCGCTGCCGCTGCCATGGACGATCTACGGCCTGATGGCGCTGATGCTCGCCGCCGCCGCCTGGATCTTCATCGATCTCCAGTCGATCGCCCGGGCGGTCCTTGGGGTGCGCGGCGGGTTCGGCGGGCCGTGACAGTTTGCGTCGCTGGCAGGTGGGGAATGCCCCCGAACCGACGCCACAATGTCCCCATCATGAATGCACGGACCAGCCCATGCCGGACGCGCCCTTCGTCCTGATCGACGACAGCCTGTCGACGGATGCGACGGCGCTGTTGTTCGAGGATCCGGTCGAGATCGTCGCCTGCGACGATCCCGGCACGGCGGATTCGGCGCTGGCGCGGATCGCCGCCGCCGGGGCGCGCGGGCTGCACGCCGCCGGGTTCCTGTCCTACGAGCTGGGCTATCTGCTGGAACCGCGCCTGCGGCCGCTGATGCCCGACGCCCGGACCCAGCCGCTGATCTGGATGGGGCTGTTCCGCGCGCCGCGGCGGCTGGACCGCCGGGCGCTGGCGGATTTTCTCGCATCGGCCGCCGGCGGGCGCGGCCATGCGATCGGCCCGGTGGCGCCGGCGCTGGCGCGCGACCGCTATCTCGACGCAATCCGGCGGGTGCGCGACTACATCCTGGCCGGCGATGTCTACCAGATCAACTTCACCTTCCCGCTGGCGCTGACCGTCGCCGGCGATCCGGTCTCGCTGTATGCCGAATTGCGGCGCCGCCAGCCGGTGGCGCATGGCGCGCTGGTCCGGGGGCCGGGATGGCATGTGCTGTCGCTGTCGCCGGAACTGTTCTTCGAGGCCGCCGACGGCCATGCCGTGACCCGGCCGATGAAGGGCACGGCGCGGCGCGGCGCCACGCCCGCCGAGGATGCGGCGCTGGCCCG
>JAHELM010000051.1 GCA_024644185.1 Rhodospirillales bacterium
CGCCGGCCCGCTGCGCGTCTTTCTGACCGTTACCCTGCCGCTGATGGCGCCGGGCATTCTGGCCGGTCTGGTTCTGGCCTTCGCCCGGGCTCTCGGGGAATTCGGCGCCACCATCACCTTTGTGTCCAACATTCCGGGCGAGACCCGCACCCTGCCCATCGCGCTCTATGCGCTGACGCAGACCCCGGGCGGCGAAGCGGCCGCCGCAAGGCTGGCGCTGATCGCCGTGGTTCTGGCCCTGGCCGCTGTGGTCGGCTCGGAATGGATTGCCCGGCGTATCGCCCGACGGATGTTGGGTGCCACATGATCGACGTGGATGTTCACCGCCGCATCGGAGACTTCCAACTCGCGGCACGCTTCGCCACGCCGCCCGGCGGAATCACTGCGCTGTTCGGCCGGTCCGGCGCTGGCAAGACCACCCTGGTCAATATTCTGGCGGGATTGGACAGGCCGGATGCGGGTCGCATCGTCGTCGATGGCGTGACCCTGTTCGATTCAGCGGCGGGCATCGACCTGCCACCCGAGGCCCGGCGCCTGGGTTATGTCTTTCAGGAAGGCCGGTTGTTCCCGCATCTGAGCGTCGCCGGCAATCTGCGCTACGGGATGAAGCGCCGCGGTGGGTCGGTGGACTTCGACCAGATCGTCGCCTTGCTCGACCTGCGCAGCTTGCTGAACCGTACGCCCGCCAGCCTTTCCGGCGGCGAAAAACAGCGCGTCGCCATCGGCCGCGCATTACTGGCCAGCCCGCGCCTGCTGTTGATGGACGAACCGCTTGCCTCACTCGATGGTCCGCGCAAGGCGGAAATCCTGCCCTTCATCGAGCGCATGCGGGACGACCTGGCAATACCGATCGTCTATGTGAGTCATGCCATGGAGGAAATCGTCCGCCTCGCCGACACGCTGGTACTGATGAGCGAGGGCAGCATCGCGGCCGTCGGGCCGGTGGAGGACTTGATGAGCCGGCTCGATCTGCGGCCACTGACCGGGCGCTACGAGGCCGGTTCCGTACTGACCGTGACTGTCGAAAACCACGACGCGGAATCCGCCGTCAGCACGCTGACCTTCGACGGCATGCGGCTGACCGTGCCGCTGGTCGATGTACCCGCGGGCGATAAGCTGCGCATTCGCATTCGTGCCCGCGACGTGTCGCTGGCGCTGACCCCGCCGACCGGCATCAGTATCCTCAACATCTTCCCGGGCACCATCACCGAGATCAGCGACCGCAAAGACGGCCAAGTGGACGTGCTGATAAATATCGGGCCGATCCTGTGGGCGCGCATCACCCGGCTCGCCGCGTCGCGCCTAGGCCTCGCTCCGGGTTCCGCGGTGCATGCCCTGGTCAAGGCCGTAGCCATCGACCGCCAGAGCGTCGGACGCTACCGGCGCGGATCCCGCCCCATCGGATCCTGATCTTTCCCTGCGTCAACCCGCCGCAGCCTGCCGGAAACACCTGCGGCCTACTCGTCAGAACGATCATAACCTATTGTTCTAACACTGATTATTTTAAAAGAATCGTGAATCGGCATCCGCCTTATTCACACATGCCGATTTGTGTAATTGATCTGGATCAATTCTGTCAGCGCATCCAGGGTCTAAGAAGAACTCCTCTAACCCTCTCTTACCCGCCAAACTTCCGGGGAACGGCGCAAACCGTTCCCCGGAATTTTTTTTTTTGAAAACCGCCGCAATACTGGGTGGAGCCGGCGGCCGGTCCAGTCGGCCACGCTTCGCTTCAAGATTACAATGAAGACACCCCCCGCGGGCATTGCGGGGGGTGTTGCACAGGTCCCGGCGGTTCGAGCAAGCCGCTATTCGGCTGCTTCGGTATAGCTCTCGATCGGCGGACAGCTGCACACCAGGTTACGGTCGCCGAAGACGTTGTCGACCCGCCCGACCGGCGGCCAGTATTTGTCCTCGCGCAAGGCATGCAACGGGAAATAAGCCTGCTCCTTCGTATAGGGATGCGGCCACTGGCCCGAAAGCAGCAGGTGGTGCGTATGCGGGGCGTTCTTGAGCACGTTGTTCTGTGCGTCCGCCTTGCCCGATTGCACCTCGTCAATTTCCTTGCGGATCGAGATCAGCGCGTCGCAGAGGCGGTCGAGTTCACCCTTCGCCTCGCTCTCGGTCGGTTCGATCATCAGCGTGCCGGCCACCGGAAAGGACATGGTCGGCGCATGGAAACCGTAGTCCACCAGCCGTTTGGCCACATCCTCGACCGAGACCCCGCTGGCCTCCGATATATCACGCAGATCGATGATGCACTCATGCGCCACCAGATCGTTCTTGCCGGTGTAGAGGACCGGGAAATGCGGATTCAGCCGGCGCGCGATATAATTGGCGTTCAGCACGGCAACCGCGGTCGCCCGCTTCAGCCCCTCCGCGCCCATCAGCCGGATATAGGTCCAGCTGATAGGCAGGATGCTGGCCGAGCCCCAGGGGGCGGCCGACACGGCGCCGACCGTGTCGCGGCCCCGCGCGGCCGGGTTGACGCCCTCTACGACCGGATGGTCCGGCAGGAACGGCGCCAGATGCCTGGCCACGCCGATCGGCCCCATGCCGGGGCCACCGCCGCCATGCGGAATGGCGAAGGTCTTGTGCAGGTTCATATGCATCACGTCGGCACCGATCCGTCCCGGCCGGCAGATACCAACCATCGCGTTCAGGTTGGCGCCATCCAGGTAAACCTGGCCGCCATGTGCATGGACCACCCGACAAATATCGACGATGGTTTCCTCGTAGACGCCATGTGTCGAGGGGTAGGTCACCATCAGCGCCGCCAGGTTCGCGGCGTGTTCAGTCGCCTTGGCCTTCAGGTCCGCGACGTCGATATTGCCGTGCTCGTCGGTGGCAACGACGATCACCCGCAATCCCGCCATCTGCGCGCTGGCCGGGTTGGTACCATGCGCCGAAGCCGGGATCAGGCAGACATTGCGGTGCCCCTCGCCCCGGCTCTCGTGATACTTCCGAATCACCAGAAGGCCGGTGTATTCGCCTTGCGATCCAGCGTTCGGCTGCAGCGAGACGGCATCGAAGCCGGTGATCTCGCACAGCATGCCTTCCAGTTCCTCGAAAAGCTGCTGATAGCCCTGGGCCTGATCCAGCGGTGCGAAGGGGTGCATATGCGTGAACTGCCGCCAGGTAACCGGTATCATCTCGCTGGTGCCGTTCAGCTTCATGGTACAGGAGCCGAGCGGAATCATCGCCCGGTCCAGCGCCACGTCCTTGGCCGCCAGCCAGCGCAGATATCTCATCATTTCGGTTTCGGAATGATAAAGCGCGAAGGTTGGATGGGTCAGGAAATCGCTGCTGCGAACAAGCGACTTCGGCAGGCATTCCTTTACCGTCGCGTCGATCGCATCGACATCGAGCAGCGAATCCGCCTCGCGCGAGAAGACCCGCCACAGTGCCTGCAGGTTCTTGCGCTGCGTGGTCTCATCGAAGGTAATGCCCAGATTGTCGGAGTCGATCACGCGCAGATTGATCCGGGCCTCGCGGGCCCGGGCGGCAATTCGGCGCGCCTGCGCCGGCACATGCACGGTGACGGTATCGAAGAAGCCCTTGTTGACGACGTCGAAGCCAAGTTTGCGCAAGCCCTCGGCCAGAATCAGCGTCATGCGGTGCACGCGCGCGGCAATCGTGCGCAGCCCGTCCGGGCCGTGATACACGGCGTAAAGCGCCGCCAGCATGGCAAGCAACACCTGGGCCGTACAGATATTGCTGGTCGCCTTTTCCCGGCGGATATGCTGCTCGCGGGTTTGCAGCGCCATGCGCAGCGCCCGATTGCCCTCGGAATCGACCGACACGCCGATAATGCGGCCCGGCATCTGCCGCTTGTTTTCCTCGCGCGTCGCGAAATAGGCGGCATGCGGGCCGCCATAACCCATCGGCACGCCGAAACGCTGCGTGTTGCCAATCGCAATGTCGGCGCCCATTTCGCCGGGCGGTGTCAGCAGGACCAGCGCCAGGATATCCGCCGCCGCGGTAACCAGCGCGCCCTTCCCGTGCGCCACCTCGGCCAGCGGCCGCAGATCGCGCGCCTCTCCGCCGGAACCGGGATACTGGACGATGACGCCGAAGCAGTCGTGTTTCGCCAGATCCGAGAACGGATCGCCGACGACAATCTCCAGACCCATCGGATGCGCCCGGGTCTTGATCACCTCGATGGTCTGCGGATGACAGTCCCGGTCAACGAAATACAGGTTCGATTTGCTCTTGGTCAGGCGGTGCGACATGGCCATCGCCTCGGCCGCCGCCGTCGCCTCGTCAAGCAGGGAGGCATTGGCCAGATCCAGCCCGGTCAGATCCATGATCATCTGCTGATAGGCCAACAGAACCTCGAGACGGCCTTGGCTGACCTCGGCCTGATAAGGCGTATAGGCCGTGTACCAACCCGGATTTTCCAGCACGTTGCGCTGAATCACTGGCGGCATGACGGTGCCGTAATAGCCGGCCCCGATCATCGAAATGAACACCTTGTTGCGGCCGGCGATCCGGCGCAGCACGGCCTGCGTCTCGCGCTCCGACAGTGTCGGCGGCAGGGCCAGTGGCTCGTCGTCCGAGCGGATCGCCTTCGGCACCGCCTTGTCCACCAGCTCGTCGAGCGACTTCAGCCCGAGGGTCTTGAGCATATCCGCGATCTGCTTCTCACCCGGCCCGATATGCCGGCGGACAAAATCTCCCTTCATTTCCAGTGCTTCGAGGGAGGGGCGCGCATTCGCCATGATGTCAGTCTCCAAACGCTGTCTGTTGCATTCGCTGTGAATCGTCGCGTAAGCCCGGTCAGCCTCGATAATAACGCTGCGGGACGAAGGGCATTGGCGCCACCACTGTGGGCAGGGGCTTGCCGCGGACGGTGGCATTAAGTTTCGTACCGGCTGCGGCATGCGCGGTCTCGACATAACCCATGGCCACCGGCGCGCCGATCGTGGGCCCGAAGCCGCCGCTAGTCACCCGGCCGACCAGCCGGCCGGAAAGATCGGTCAGTTCCGCGCCTTCGCGCACCGGCGCCCGTCCTTCCGGCAGCAGGCCGACGCGCTTGCGCGCGACACCCGCCTCCAACTGCCGCAGGATGGTGGCATCGCCGGGAAAACCGCCAGCCCGGTCGCCGCCGCGCCGGCGGGATTTCTGGATTGCCCAGGTCAACGAGGCTTCCACCGGGGTCGTATCCTGATCGATGTCGTGACCGTAGAGGCACAGCCCTGCCTCGAGCCGTAGCGAGTCGCGCGCACCCAGCCCGATCGGCGCCACCTCGGCCTGGGCCAGAAGCAGGCGCGCCAGCGCCTCGGCGGATTTCGCCGGAACCGAGATTTCGAAGCCATCCTCGCCGGTATAACCGGACCGGGTGACAAAACAGGCGATCCCGCCGACACTGGCTGTCCGGGCGCTCATGAATGTCATGCCCCGGGTTTCCGGCGCCAGACCCGCCATGACCTCGCCCGCCGCCGGCCCTTGCAGCGCCAGCAGGGCCCGATCGGCCAATTCCTCGATCTCGCAGTGTCCGGCCAGCCCGGCACGCATATGCGCGATGTCCTGGCCCTTGCAGGCTGCGTTTACCACCACGAACAGGTGGTCGCCGGCATTGGTTACCATCAGATCGTCGAGGATGCCGCCGCGATCGTTGGTGAACAGCGCATAGCGCTGCTTCAGCGCGCCGAGGCCAAGGATATCGACCGGCACCAGCGTTTCCAGGGCCGCCGCCGCGCCGCCGCCGACCAGGCGCACCTGGCCCATATGCGAGACATCGAACAGACCGGCCTTCGACCTGGCATGCTTGTGTTCCTCGAGGATTCCGCCGGGGTACTGCACCGGCATCTCGTAGCCGGCGAAGGGCACCATGCGGGCGCCAAGTTCGACATGCAGATCGTATAGCGGGGTTCGCGCGAAAGCCGTCTCGGCGGCCGGGCCTGTCTTCGATTCAATCGACATTTCCGCTATCCGGGCTCCTCAACTGGTGTGGTTGGCGCACCCACCACCGGGACGGCCAAACGGCACCCCGATCGAAAGCGGGCAAGGGGAAATCCTATGCCGTGTTTCTTATACGAAACACGATCCGGATACAAGCCCCGCCAGCCGCCTGACCCCTCAAGACGGGCAGGGTGTTTCCTACCCGTTGGGGGATTGCGTTGGTCGGGCCAACCGGTCAGGTTTCTGTATCAGGCCGTCGAAACCCAAAGAATCAGCGCGTCCTCTGAACCAACAGAGACGCAGGCGTGCCCCATGTCGCTATCGTAGTAGATACTGTCGCCGGCGGTCAGGGCAACAGGCTCATAGAACTCTGTATAGAAAGCGATGCTGCCCTCGAGCACATAGAGGAACTCTTCGCCCGGATGCCGCACCCAGCCTGCAAATTCGTCCAAGGCCCGCGCGCGTATTCGCGTCTTGAAGGGAATCATCTTCTTCTGGGCGAGATCGACGCTGAGCAATTCATGTTCGTAAGTCGGCGTCAGACGGGTGCGTCCCGCACCCGCCAGAGTCAGGGCGCGCCGGCCGACAGCACGCCCCGGTTCGGCGGCCACAAACAGTTGCGGCAGCTCGATTTCCAGGCCAGCCGCCAATTTCTGAACGACGTCGAAGGTCGGCGACATCTGATCGTTTTCGATCTTCGAGAGCGTCGACCGGGCCAGCCCCGTGCGGCGACTCGCCTCTTCCAGCGTCCAGTTGTTGCGGCGACGGATATCGCGCACGCGCTCGCCCAGCTTCAGGGGTTGCACTTTCAACGGCGTACCGCCGGCGGTGGCGCGCATGCCTCGCGCCGCACCCTTGCCCGTCTTCGTTGTCACCTCTTGCCCTTTCCGGGTACGCTGCGGAATTCGGTTTCCAATCATGGAGAATTTCGTACAATCGTGCAATATGGCGATAAGTTTCCGATTGGAAATTTGACCGCCTTTTCCGGAGCCTGAAAGCGAAATCATGAGTCTCAGCGTTTTCGACCTGTTCAAGATCGGTATCGGGCCCTCGAGTTCGCACACGGTCGGCCCGATGTGGGCAAGCCACCGCTTCTTGCTGGAACTTGAAACGTCGAAGCTGATCGAGGCCACGGCCGCGGTCCGCGTCGATCTCTATGGTTCGCTCGCCCTGACCGGCCGGGGACACGCGACCGACAAGGCGATCATCCTGGGATTGATGGGCGAGACGCCGGATCGTGTCGACCCCGATGCCGCCGACCGCATGTCGCAGGAAGTCCGGACCGCCGGGACATTGAAGCTGTTCGGGCGCAAGACCATCCCGTTTGTCGACGGCGAGCACCTGGTGTTCAATTTCGACGGGCTGCTGCCGCGACATTCGAACGGCATGCTGTTCCGCGCCATGGATGCCGCCGGCGGCGTCCTGCACGAGAGCACCTATTATTCCGTGGGCGGCGGATTCGTCGTCAGCGAAGCCGAGGCGGAATCGGGAACCCCGGCCGCCGGCGCCAATGTCGAAGTCAGATATCCCTTCCATTCCGCCGATGAATTGCTGGCGATCGGTCGAGATACCGGCCTGTCGATCGCCGCGATCATGATGGAAAACGAAAAAGCATGGCGGGGCGAAGCGGAAATCCGCGAGGGGATGCTGCATATCTGGAAGGCCATGGAATCGAGCATCCGCCGCGGCTGTCAGATGGAAGGCGTGCTCCCCGGCGGGTTGAAGGTCAAACGCCGGGCCAGTAAGCTCTATCGCGAACTGGTCGAGCGGCCCGAGGCCTCGCTGAAGGACCATCTGGCGGTACTGGACTGGGTCAATCTCTATGCGCTGGCGGTCAACGAAGAGAACGCAGCCGGCGGTCGCGTGGTGACCGCCCCGACAAACGGCGCGGCCGGGGTCATTCCGGCGGTGATCGCCTATTACGACCGCTGCGTTGCGGGTTCGAACGAAGCCGGTATCGTCACGTTCATGGCAACGGCGGCGGCGATCGGCATCCTTTACAAGGAAAATGCCTCGATCTCGGCCGCCGAAGTCGGCTGTCAGGGCGAGGTCGGCGTCGCCTGTTCCATGGCGGCGGCCGGTCTGACCGCGGCATTGGGCGGTACCAACGAGCAGATTGAGAACGCTGCCGAGATCGGCATGGAACACAATCTGGGCCTGACCTGCGACCCGATCGGCGGGCTGGTTCAGATCCCCTGTATCGAACGCAATACCATGGGCGCGGTCAAGGCGATCAACGCGGCCCGCCTGGCGCTGAGGGGCGACGGCACACATTTCGTCTCGCTGGACGACGTGATCGAGACCATGCACCAGACCGGCAAGGACATGCAGGCGAAGTACAAGGAAACCTCCCAGGGCGGCCTCGCCGTCAACGTGGTGGAGTGCTGACCGGCCGCGTCTTCAGCCAACCGTTCTTCCACCCGGAAAACGCACGGTGACGCACGTGCCATGGCCCAGCGTGGATTCAATATCCAGCCAGCCGCCATGCAGTTCGACAAGGCTCTTGGCCAGCGGCAGACCCAGCCCCGTTCCCTCGCGCTGACGGGTCAATGTTCCCTCGATCCGCGTGAACGCCTCCAGGGCCTTCGGAATATCGGCCGGGTCCATGCCGATGCCGGTATCGGCGACACTGACCACCGCGCAACCGGCCAGATCGCACGTAAGGCCGACATCGACGGCACCCCCGGATTCGGTGAATTTCACTGCATTCGATAGCAGGTTGATGAAAATCTGCTTCAGTTTGCGGCGGTCGCCGCGCAGCAGGGTCGGGCCGTTCCTGCCATGCGTGCGCACCATGATACCGGCCGCCTCGGCACGTTCCTGGATCAGCCGCACGCAACTCTGGATCACCTCGGCCAGATCCACCGTCTCCTCGTCCAGCCTGTCATGCCCGGCGTCGATTTTCGCCAGATCGAGGATATCGCTGATAATCTCCAGGAGATGCTCACCGCTGCCATGGATATCGTTGGCGTATTCCACATATTTGGCGTTTCCCGCCGGCCCCAGAACCTCGTTGCGGATGACCTGGGAAAACCCGAGGATGGCATTCAGCGGCGTGCGCAGCTCATGGCTCATATTGGCCAGAAATTCCGACTTGGCGCGGTTGGCCAGTTCGGCCTCTTCCTTTGCCGCCAGCAACGCCATTTCCGCCTGTTTGCGATTGCTGATGTCGTGCAGCAGGATGGTGAACAGACGTTCGCCGCCAACCTCGAGTTTCGAGATCGATGCCTCGGCCGGAAATTCGGAGCCGTCCTTTCGCAAACCGAGGATTTCGCCACGATCTCCTATAGTCCGGCTGGATTCCGGGGCCTTTGCGAAGCTGCGCATATGTTGACCATGGGCGGCGCGCGCCTGCTGGGGAATCAGGACGTCGATCGGGCTGCCGAGAATTTCTCCGGCGGCATAGCCAAAAATCGCCTCGGCGCCGTCGTTGAACAATGTGATTAGTTGTTGGTCGTCGACAACGATGATGGCCTCGGGAGAGATCTTCAGAATACCGGCGAACCGCGCTTCGCTGCGCCGTAACTCTGCCTCGGCCCGCTTGCGAACAGTGATGTCGTCGCCGACGATCAACATCTGCGCCGCGCCCTCGACCGGCAGCAGTTCCGCGCTTAACACGAAGTCGCGCAGTTCGCCACCGGCCGTCCGGTACTGGGCCTCGTAATTCCGCAACCGCCCTTCCCGCTGGAGGGTAGCTATGGCCCGCGCACGATCCACCGGATCGCTCCACACCTTGAGTTCAGCGGCGGTGCGGCCGATCACGACGTCCCGTGGATACCCCATGATCTCTATCCACCGGTCATTGACGGCAACATACCGTCCGGTTGCCAATTCCGAGATTGCGGTCATGCCTGGGCTGATCTGAAATGCAAGGGCGAAGCGCGCTTCCGATCGCCGGAGTTCTGCCTCGCGACGCTTCAGTTCGGTGATGTCCTGATGGACACTGATGATATCTCCGCC
>JAHELM010000492.1:0-1261 GCA_024644185.1 Rhodospirillales bacterium
GCTTGGGTTTTGCGGAACGGGGCGGCCTCCTCAGGGTGAGGCCTGTGTCTGAATTGAAACCATTCCCCTCATGCCGAGGAGCCGCGCCAGCGGCGTCTCGAGGCACGCACCCCGCCCTTCGAGACGCGGCTGCGCCGCTCCTCAGGGTGAGGTCTGGGTTTTGCGGAACGCGGTGGTTCTCCCGGGGGAGGCGGCCATGACCGTCCGCCTGTTGCTGGTGCAACGCGCCTCGGCGGCGATGCTGGCGCTGTTCGTGCTGGTTCACCTGACGGCGATGACGTTTGCCGTGCGCGGCGGGCTGACGGCGGCGGAAATTCTCGGGCGCACGCGCGGCAGCGCCAGCTGGGGGCTGTTCTACGGTCTGTTCGTTGCGGTCGCCGCCGCCCACGGGGCGATCGGCCTGCGCACCGTCCTGATCGAATGGGCCGGGCTGAACCCCCGCGCGGCCGGCGGCATTGCGGGCGCGGCAGGCATCCTGCTGCTGGTGCTGGGCCTGCGCGCGGTCTGGGCGGTTTGTGTCGGGGGCGCGCCGTGATCCGCCCCTCGCGCAACCATCCGGGCTATTGGGCCTTCTTGTTGCACCGGCTGTCGGGGCTGGCGCTGGTGCTGTTCCTGCCGGCGCATTTCTGGGCCCTGGGCACGGCATTGAACGAGGCCGAATTCGCCGGCTTCATTGCCTGGACGGCCCATCCGCTGGTGAAGGCCGGCGAATGGGGGCTGGTGGTGTTGCTGGCAGCGCATCTGACCGGCGGCGCGCGGCTGCTGATGCTGGAATTCCTGCCCTGGTCGGGGGCGCAGAATACGCGCATCGCCGTCGCCCTGGGCCTGGCCGCGCTGTTCGGCGGCGTATTTGCGCTGGGACTGGCGACATGACGGCGATCCGCAACGATACGGCCGATATCCTGATTATCGGCAGCGGCGGCGCCGGGCTGTTCGCGGCGCTGCACGCGCACAAGGCGAATGCGGGCCTGGACATCGCGGTGGCGGTGAAGGGGTTGCTGGGCAAGTCCGGCTGCACCCGCATGGTGCAGGGCGGCTACAACGTGGCGCTGGCCGCCGGCGATTCCCTCGAGCGGCATTTCATGGACACCATCGTCGGCGGCAAATGGCTGCCGCGCCAGGACCTGGCCTGGCGCCTGGTGACCGGCGCCGTCGAGCGCATCCGCGAGCTGGAGAACGAGCTGGGCTGCTTCTTCGACCGCAATCCGGACGGCACGCTGCACCAGAAGGCCTTCGCCGGGCAGAGCTTCGACCGCACCGT
>JAHELM010000492.1:1271-2673 GCA_024644185.1 Rhodospirillales bacterium
GAGATCGTCAACCGCCTGGCCGAACAGGTCTGGGCCCGGCGCATCCGCCGCATGGAGGAACACCGGGCGCTGGCGCTGATCCCGGCCGCCGACGGTTCGGGCATCGCCGGCGTGCTGTTCGCCGATATGCGGACCGGCGACCTCGTCATGGTGCGGGCGAGGGCGGTGTTGCTGGCCGCCGGCGGCGGGCCGACCATGTACCGGTATCACACGCCGTCCGGCGACAAGAGCTGCGACGGCATGGCCATGGCGCTGCGCGCCGGCCTGTCCCTGCGCGACATGGAGATGGTGCAGTTCCACCCGACCGGCCTGCTGGCCGGGCCGGACACGCGGATGACCGGCACCGTGCTGGAGGAGGGGCTGCGCGGCGCCGGCGGCCACCTGCTGAACGGGGCGGGGGAACGCTTCATGTTCCGCTATCACCCGCACGGCGAACGCGCCACCCGCGACATCGTCAGCCGCGCCATCGACGCCGAGATGCGCGCCGGCAACACCACGCCGCTGGGTGGCGTCTACATCGAGATGAAGCATCTGGGCCCGGCGCTGGTGGCCGAGAAGTTCAAGGGCATGGTGACGCGCTGCGCCGATTGCGGCTTCGATCTGGCCGGCGGCCGCGTCGAGGTGGTTCCGACCGCGCATTACATGATGGGCGGCATCGAGTTCGAGCTGGATTGCACCACCGCGATCCCCGGCCTGTTCGTGGCGGGAGAGGATGCCGGCGGGGTGCATGGGGCCAACCGGCTGGGCGGCAACGGCGTGGCCAACTCCACGGTGTTCGGCGGCATCGCCGGCGATTCCATGGCGGCCTTCGTGCGCGGCCAGGGGGCGTTTCGCGACCCCGACCCGGCGGTGCTGGAGGCGGCGGCGGCGGCGGCGCTGCGCCCCTTCGGCCGCAAGCCGGGCGGGCTGCACGCGCTGCGCCTGCGGCTGGAAAGCCTGATGTGGGACAAGGTGGGGATCGATCGCGACGCGCCGGCGCTGGTCGAGGCGCTGGGCGCGCTGGATGGGCTGTCGGCCGAACTGGAGGCCACCGGCCTGCCGGCGGGCGGCCGGGAATTCAACCTGACCTGGCACGACTGGCTGAATCTGGACAGCCTGCTCGCCGCCTCGAAGGCGATCGCGGTGGCGGCGCTGGCCCGCGAGGATTCGCGCGGCGCGCATTTCCGCGCCGACTTCCCCGAGACCGGCAGTCTCGATGAAACCCGCTATACCTCGGTTCGCCTGGGCGGCGACGGGACGATGGCGCTGGAGATGAAGCCGGTGGAGTTCAGCATCGTGAAACCCGGCCAGTCGCTGATCGAGGACGAGGCCGGCGCCCCGCCGCCGGGCGCATGACATCGGCCCGCCCGCCACACCCCCGGCAGCGCCCCGCCCTTCGAGACGGCCGCGTGGGCGGCCTCCT
>JAHELM010000493.1 GCA_024644185.1 Rhodospirillales bacterium
ATTTCATGGCGGCATAATCCTTGTCGAGGTCTTTCCGGAACTGCTCGCCGGTCGTGAAATCGTCGGACCAGTAATTTTTTTCGAGCCCGGCTTTCCAATCCGGAGTTTCGGTCGCCTTGCGCAACGTGCCTTCCCAGTACGCAGCCTGCGCCGGTGTCAGGCCTTTCGGGGCCATGATGGCGCGCCAGCCGCCGAACACGAGATCGACGCCCTGCTCTTTCCAGGTCGGAACATTGGCGAGCGCGCCGCCGAAACGTTTCGGGGCGGCGACAGCGATGACACGCATGCGGCCGGCCGCGACATGGCCGGCGGTATTGCCAGCTGCGGTGGTAACCAAGTCGATATGTCCGCCGAGCAAGGTGGTAATAGCCTCCGACGAGCCCTTGAATGCGACCGCCTTGAGATTCCTGGCGTTGCCGCCAATTGCCTTCATCAGCAGTCCGGCGGCGACGTGATTGTGGCTGCCGAGCGCGGTCGCGAAGCCGATGGCGACGGAATGGGGGTCTTTTTTCAGCCGCTCGATCAAATCCTTGCCGGTCTTGATCGGGGAATCAGCGTTGACCGCAAACACCACGTAGTCGTTGAACAACGAAGCGATAGGCGTAAAGTCGGCATGGCTCAGCTTGCTGCGGCCGGTGATGTGGTTGCTGAGCAGCGCCGTGGTGCCGATCAGCAAGGTATGGGCATCACCCGGACGCTGGCTGACATAGGTAAATGCGATGCTGCCGCCGCCGCCCGGCTTGTTGACCACCGTCAGCGGAACGCCGGTCAATTTGTTGCTGACAAGGATTTGCTCCACGGTACGGGCGGTCTTGTCGTTGCTGCCGCCCGGAGCGGAGCCGACGACGATCTCAACATTTTTCTGTGGCGTCCAGCCCTGTGCCCAGCCGTGCGCGCTGGCTGCCATGCATAGCATCCCGATCAATAAGCGTCCGTATCTCATGTTCTTTCCTTGTTTGCAGGCTGTTTGAATTCGGCGCCTATTGTAAGCGCTCGCCGCAGGGTAACCAATATCACGAGCCTGTTGCCGGCAATCCGCCGCCTCCTCATCGATTCTTGCAGGGGCGGCCGAATGCCGTGGCTCATAGCGGTTTCAAGCCGGCAGCCTTGATCACTTTCGCATACTTGCTGATTTCGGCGCGAATGAATTTGTCGAAATCCTCTTGCGATCCGCCGATCGGCTCGAGGCCGTCGTGGACGAAGCGGGTCTGGAGATCGGGGCTTTTGAGAATTTTATCGACTTCCGCGTTGAGGCGGGCGACGATGTCCTTGGGCGTTTTTACCGGGGCCATCAGGCC
This sequence comes from Rhodospirillales bacterium, assembly GCA_024644185.1. Classification (GTDB taxonomy): domain Bacteria; phylum Pseudomonadota; class Alphaproteobacteria; order UBA8366; family JADFVY01; genus JAHELM01. The sequence continues at coordinate 1,299 of JAHELM010000493.1, forward strand.
GAACCAGGTGCTGGTTTCATAGCCTTTGACTCCGGATTCGTCGAAAGTCGGCACCGCGGGCAATGCCGTAAAGCGTTTCAGGCTGCCGATGGCAATCGCGCGCAGGCGGCCGGACTGGAGGTGCGGCAATAGCGCCGGCACGCCGCTGAACAGCATCTCGACATTCCCGGCGATGGTATCGGTGAGCGCCGGTGCGTTGCCCTTGTACGGCACGTGAACGATGTTGAGACCAGCCATCATTTTGAACAGTTCGCCCGCCATCTGGTTCGAGCTGCCCAGTCCAGACGACGCGAAATTGAGTTGGCCGGGCCTTGCTTTGGCCAGGGCAATCAATTCCCGGAGATTCTTGACCGGAAGCGAGGGATGCGCCGACAGCACGTTGGCGCCTTTTACGCACAGGATGACCGGCGCGAAATCGCGCAGGGTGTCGTACGGCGGTTTGGCATAAAGCGTCATGTTGATGGCGTTAGACGCGCCGCCCATGAATAGCGTATAGCCGTCGGGGGCGGCTTTGGCGGCAAGTTCAGAACCGATATTGGTGCCGCCGCCCGGCCGGTTGTCGACGATGACTTGCTGGCGGAATGCCTCGCCCAGTTTGCTGCCGACGGCGCGTGCCGTGATATCGGTGTTGCCCCCAGCCGCATACGGCACGATGACGCGCACCGTCCGGCTCGGATAGGTGGTCTGTGCAGCCGCAGGGAGTGCGGCAAGCAACGCGGCGGCCACAGCCGCAGCGGGGATCGTGCGCAGTATTATCAGTATCATATTATCCTCCTCCTGTTGGTTTACGTTCCTGGATCAGGCTGCGGACACCTCATTAACCAGCGCCGCGCCCCGGCCCCAGCGGCCGAGATTATCGAAGAATATCTCATTCACCCGCCGCGTGTTGCCGGAAGCGGCCGCCGAATTATGCGGGGTGACCAGGACATTCGGCATGGTCCACAGAGCCGATTCAGGCGGCAGCGGTTCTTTTTCGAAGACATCGAGATAGGCGCCCCCCAGATGGCCGCCTGCAAGCGCGGCGGTTAACGCTGCCTCGTCCATGATTTCGCCGCGGGCGATGTTGATCACACGGGCGCCTTGGGGCAGCCGGGCGAGAACTCCGGCATTTACCATGCCGCGTGTTTGCGCGGTCAGCGGGCAGGCGATGACCAGCCAGTCGGCCCGCGGCAGCAAGCTGCTCAAGGCGTCCGGCGCATGCAATTCGTCGACGTGGTCATCGGGTTTTCTGCCGCCGCGTCGCACGCCAATCACGGTGAGCTCCAGTACCCGTGCCAGCCGCGCAATTTCATTGCCGATTTTTCCCAGGCCCAGGATCAGGACGGTCTGGCCTTTGAGGTCGCGGGGAGAGTCGTGTAAGCGCATCG
>JAHELM010000052.1 GCA_024644185.1 Rhodospirillales bacterium
TGACCGGGCCGATGACCGCGTCGTAGAGCACCGAGAAGGCCGGGGATGGCGCCTGCTGTTCGCGGATGATCAGGCGCGCCCAGGGCGCCGAATCGTCACCGGTCATCAGCGCGACGAAGGCATCGGCGAGGCCGAACAGCGGCGGCAGATAGCGGGCGTGGCGCGCGCCCGGCGTCGCCGGCCGGTCCGGCGTGGCGAGCATGGCCTCGATGTCGGCGAGCGCCGGGCCGACGCGTTCCCGGATGCGGCCGGCGATATGGTCCAGCGCCGCCAGGTACAGCCCGTCCTTGCTGCGGAAATGATAGTTGATCAGGGCCTGGTTGACGCCCGCCTCCTCGGCGATGGCGCGCGTGCTCGCGGCATGGAAGCCCTCGCGGCCAAAGACCTCGATCGCCGTGGCGATCAGGGAGTCGCGGGTGGCATCCCCGCGCGGCGGCTGGACGATTTTCGGCAAGAGAGATCCTCGCTCGCTGCTTTGTTCGAATATTAATTGAACGATTGATTAAGTCAATAGATCAATGCGTATTGCGCACCGCGCATCCGGGGTCCTTCTTGCGTAACGCGAAAAAATCTCTAACCGTCTGTTTAAACGCTATTGTTTCCTGAAATTTCCGCGATGCGGAAATGCACCCTGTTTTCCTCCATTCGGCATGGACCGGCGGTCGTGGCGGCACCATATTGCGCCTATCCGAAAGTGTGGGCGCTCCCCGCCATCCGTGCCGGCGGCGCCGTTGAAATCAGGGATCAAGACGCATGACGCAGCGTATCGAGAAGGATGGCCTGAGGATTTCCGCCATTCTGCACGACTTCATCGCCGGCGAGGCCACGCCCGGTACCGGGATCGAGGCCGATGCGTTCTGGGCTTCGTTCGGCCGGATCGTCGCCGATCTCGCCCCGAAAAACCGGGCGCTGCTGGCCCGGCGCGACGCGTTGCAGGCCCAGATCGACGCCTGGCACCGGGCGCGGCGCGGCCAGCCGCACGATGCCGCCGCCTACAAGGCGTTCCTGTGCGAGATCGGCTATCTGCTGCCGGAAGGCCCGGATTTCACCGTCACCGCCGATCGGGTCGATCCCGAGATCGCCAGCATTCCCGGGCCGCAGCTGGTGGTGCCGGTGATGAATGCGCGCTATGCGCTGAACGCCGCCAATGCCCGCTGGGGCAGCCTGTTCGATGCGCTCTACGGCACCGATGCGATCCCTGAGACGCAGGGACGGGAAAAGGGCAAGGGCTATAATCCCGGTCGCGGCCACGCGGTTTTCGCATATGCCGCGGACGTCCTCGACCAGGCGGCGCCGCTGGTGAAGGGCAGCCACAAGGACGCAACCGCCTATGCGCTGGCCGATCGGGGCGGGGCGAGGCAGCTTGCCGTCACCCTGAAGGACGGCGCCAATACGGGCCTTGCGCAGCCCGGCCGTTTCGTTGGCCATGCCGGCGATGCCGCCGCGCCGACATCGATTCTGCTGCGCAACCACGGCCTGCATATCGAGTTGCGGATCGACCGCGCGCATCCGGTGGGCAGGGACCACCCGGCGGGTATCAAGGACATGGTGATGGAATCGGCGGTCACCACCATTCAGGACTGCGAGGATTCCGTGGCCGCGGTGGATGCCGCCGACAAGGTTCTGGTCTATCGCAACTGGCTCGGCCTGATGAAGGGCGACCTGACCGAGAGCTTCGAGAAGGGCGGCAAGACCTTGACCCGCCGCCTGAATCCGGATCGCGAATTTACCGCGCCCGATGGGGCGACGCTGACGCTGCCCGGGCGCAGCCTGCTGCTGATCCGCAATGTCAGGCATCTGATGACCACCGATGCGGTGCTGGACCGCGACGGCCGCGAAATCCCCGAGGGCTTCCTCGACGCCATGGTGACGGCGCTGATCGCCATCCACGATATCAAGGGCCTCGGCCGCCTGCACAACAGCCGCGCCGGCAGCATGTATATCGTCAAGCCCAAGATGCACGGGCCGGAAGAGGTTGCCTTCGCCGGCGAGCTGTTCGGCCGGGTGGAGGATGCGCTGGGCCTGGCCCGCAACACGCTGAAGGTCGGCATCATGGACGAGGAACGCCGCACCTCGGTGAACCTGAAGGAATGCATCCGCGCCGCGCGCGAGCGCATCGTCTTCATCAATACCGGATTCCTCGACCGCACCGGCGACGAGATCCACACCAGCATGGAGGCCGGCCCGATGGTCCGCAAGGACGCCATGAAGGGGGAGTCCTGGATCAGGGCGTATGAAGACCACAACGTCGATACCGGCCTCGCCGCCGGCTTCAGCGGCCATGCCCAGATCGGCAAGGGCATGTGGGCGAAGCCGGACGAGATGGCGGAGATGATGGCCGTCAAGGGTGGCCACCCGAAAGCCGGCGCCAATACCGCCTGGGTGCCGTCGCCGACGGCCGCCACCCTGCACGCCATCCACTACCACCAGACCGACGTGACGGCCCGGCAGCGGGAGTTGGTGTCGCGGCCGCGCGCCAGTGTCGACGACATCCTGACCATCCCGGTGCGGCACGGCGCCAATTTGTCCTCCGATGAAATCCGCCAGGAACTGGACAACAACGCCCAGGGCATCCTTGGCTATGTGGTGCGCTGGGTCGAAGAGGGTGTCGGCTGTTCCAAGGTGCCCGACATCCACGATGTCGGCCTGATGGAAGACCGCGCGACGCTGCGCATTTCCAGCCAGCACATCGCCAACTGGCTGCATCACGGCATTTGCACCCACGATCAGGTCATGGAGACGATGCGGCGAATGGCCGCGGTCGTCGACCGGCAGAACCAGGGCGACCCCGCCTACCGCCCGATGGCCCCGGACTTCGACTCCTCGGTTGCCTTCCAGGCGGCATGTGATCTGGTGTTCAAGGGACGTGACCAGCCGAACGGCTATACCGAGCCGGTCCTGCATGCCCGCCGCCGCGAGGCCAAGGCGAAATACGGAATCTGATTCCAACGGGCCGGGATTCCGGCCTGCCCACGGGAAAACCCCGGGACCGCAAGGCCCCGGGGTTTTCTTTGCCGATATGCTCGACAAGCCACCCGGAGAGTCGCAATCTTGTCGTCTCGGCAGGGAAACGGGGTTGCGTCATGGCGAAACTGCAATGGAACGATGCCTGGAGCGTTGGCGACAAGCACCTGGACGGCCAGCACAAGCAGTTGGTCGGCTTGATCAACATGCTGGAAGACGACAATACGATCCCGACCGTGATCGATGCGCTGGGTGAATATGTCCGGCGGCATTTCCACGACGAGGAGGCGGCGATGGAGCGGGCCGGCTACCCGGACCTGGTGGCGCATCGCGAACAGCACGCGGCATTCCGCGAGTGGCTGGCCTCGGCCGAGCAGATGCAGCATCGAGGCGAGGTTGCCGGGTTGTTGCGCGACGGCATTCGCGCCTATCTGCGAACCTGGCTGGTCAACCACATCCTGGTTTCCGACAAGGCCTATATGCCGCACCTGAAGAAATAGCCGGTCCGGCGAACGTGTCGGGGTCGGGAGGCGGACGCGGTCAGCCGCTGCCCAGCATTTCCTCGATGCGCTCCTGCACCGACAGCGCGGCGCGGAAATCGGGAAGGCGGCGCGGCTTGCCCTCCAGCATGTCAGCCAGCGCGTCGAGCTGGTCCAGGCAGGAATCGATGTCATCGTCCGACGCGTCGGGCCATGCCTGGGTCCACGGGCCGCCATCGCTGGTCCACAACCTGTACCAGTCAGTCAGCCGATAGGATTTCTTCGTCCCCCACAGGGTGAATTCGACCGCTTCCGGCCCGGCCCCGCCGACCGATCCGGCGATGGTCACCGGGATGTCGCCACAGTCGATCTGGGCCGTGATATGGGTCTCGGCGGCGTCCTCCGGCTCCAGCGGGTGGCACAAAGTCGCCGAGACGACCTCGGACGGACCGAGCAGATTTTCCACCAGGTAGACGTAATGCGACAGCACCTCGCGGACAAAACCGCCCTGCTGGCGGCTGGCCAGCCAGGTGGCGCTCGCCTGCCAGTCGCGCGGCCACTGGGCGAAATGCAGCAGGATGTCGATGCCGGCCACGTCGCCCGCCGCGCCGGAATCCAGCGCCGCGCGCATCGCCTCGGCGCCGTGCGCGGTGCCGAACACGTAGTTGACCGCATTGGCAAGCCCGCTGGCTTCCACGCGCTCGACCAGGTTTCGGCTCTCGGCGACGTCGACACCCAGCGGTTTTTCGCAGAATATCGCCTTGCCGGCGGCGATCGCGGCCAGTGTGTATTCGCCATGCGCCAGCGGCGGTACGCCGATATAGACCACCTCGGTGGCGGCATCGGCAATCAGCGCCTGGGCGCTGGACGCAATGCGCAGCCACGGAAATTTCTGCCTGGCGGCCTCGCGGGCCGCCGGATTCATATCCCACGCGCCGGTCACCTCAAGCCGCTCATGCCGGGGCATATTGGTCAACATGCGCTGGCCGATGACGCCCAGGCCGATGACCGCTACCTTGTGCCGCGTCGCCATGTCCGCTACTCCGTTGTCTGGGTCGATGCCGGCTCAAGCGGATAGACGGGACCGGGCGGGCCGTCAATCGCAAATGCCGATGTCATCAGCAACAGGAGCCAGCCATGAGCAGCCAGATTCCCAGTGAGATGACCTATATCGACCTGCCGCGCTTTGGCGGGCCCGAGGTGCTGGTTCCCGCCCGCGGCCCGGTACCCAGCCCCGCCGCCGGCGAGGTTCTGGTGAAGGTTCATGCCGCCGGCGTCAACCGGCCCGACGTGTTGCAGCGCAAGGGCGGCTACAACCCGCCGCCGGGCGCCTCGCCGGTTCCAGGGTTGGAGATTGCCGGCACCGTCGTGGCACTGGCCCCTGACGTGACCGGATGGAAGATCGGCGACCGGGTCTGCGCGCTGGTGTCGGGCGGCGGCTATGCCGAATATTGCACGGCACCGGCGCCGCAATGCCTGCCGGCGCCCGGGAGTCTGAGCCTGCTGGCGGCCGCCGGGCTGCCGGAAACCTGTTTTACCGTCTGGACCAATGTGTTCCAGCGCGGGGGTTTGCGGCAGGGCGAAAGCTTCCTGGTGCATGGCGGCTCCAGCGGCATCGGCACGACGGCGATCCAGCTTGCCCGCGAATTCGGCGCCCGGGTCTTCACCACGGTGGGCACCGCCGACAAGGCGAAGGCCTGCCGCGATCTCGGGGCGGAGCGCGCCATCAATTATCGCGATGAGGATTTCGTCGCCGTGGTCAAGGGTCTGACCGACGGCCGGGGCGTGGACCTGATCCTCGACATGGTCGGCGGGTCCTATATCCAGCGCAATCTGAGCGCGCTGGCGCTGGAGGGCCGGCTCGTGCAGATCGCCTTCCTGGAGTCGAGCAAGGTCGAGATCGACTTCCTGCCGGTGATGCTCAAGCGCCTGACCGTCACCGGGTCGACGCTGCGCCCGCGCACCGTCGCCCAGAAGGCCGAAATCGCCGCGGCGTTGAAGCAGAGGGTCTGGCCGCTGATCGAGGCCGGCAAGATCAAGCCGCTGATCCACAAGACGTTCCCGCTGGGCGAGGCGGCCGCCGCGCATGCGCTGATGGAAACCGGCACGCATATCGGAAAGATCGTGCTGGAATGCGAATAGGGTTCAATCCCGGCGCACCGTCAGTCGCATGCCGCCCGACAGCGTGCCGCCGGGCGGCAGGACCGTTGCGCCGTGGCCGGGACAGCCACGCGCCATCCGGTTGAAGCCGTCATCGGCGTTGCTGACCGGCTCGACGCAGAAATAGTCCTGACCCGGCGGCATGAAGATCACCACGTGGTCCAGCGGTGCGGTCGCCCGCATGTCCAGCGTGACGCCGCGTCCAGGCCAGCTTACCGTTGCCCGGCGGTCCCAGCCGGCGAAGCAGCGGTCGACGACCACGCCGCGAATCGGCCGCGTATGGGTGAAATCCCACTCCGCCGGGGTCGCCACGGCCCCGTCCGCGTCGGGCTCTCCCCGGTCCGGCCAGACCCGCGTATTGCGGACCTCCAGCTCGACGTCCCCGGTTTTGGGAAAATAGGGATGCAGGCCAACCCCCGCTGGCATCGGCGCCGATCCGGTATTGGTCACCGCGATCCTGGCCTCCAGCCCGCTCGCGTCCACCCGGAAGTCGAGCCGCGCCCGGTAGGGGAAGGGGAAGCCCGAACGCCCGTCGCGATCCAGCGTCAGCGTGGCGCTGTCCGCCGTCCGGGCCGCGACATCCCAGGCGCTGATCCAACCATCGCCATGGATCGGCAGCGGTTCTCGCGGATGATTGCGCGCCAGCGCGACGGTTCGCCCGGCAAAGGGGAACGACCCGTCCCACACCCCGCCGGAGAACGGCACCAACGGAAAGCACCCCATGCCCAGGGGCTCTGCGGCGGCGATGGCGTCGGTCGGAGCCGGACGCAGCAGGTCGATGGCGGCGCCGTCGCGGACGATCCGGAACGAACCGATCGACCCGCATCCCGGCACCAGGACCAGATGGAATTCGTTGAAATTCAGTTCGAGTGTGGGCGGCGGCGCCATCGCGTGTCCGATCCTGTTTCCAATGCAAGTATCGGCTTCATGATATACCGGCTTACATCGGCCCGCGAGTGCGATATACTGTATGCCATTCCGCTATACTGGAATGATGGCGGCGCAAATCATGACGGCGCAGGGAGTGGTTCGATCGTGGCCGGGAAGGCAGAAAAAGAGCACGGCGAAGCCGGTGGAAGGGCCCGCGGCATCGACCGGCTGATCCAGATTCTCGAATATCTGCACGAGGACGGGCGGCCGCAGCGCCCCAACGACATCGCCGTCGGCATCGGCGCGCCGAAATCCAGCGTCTACGAAATCGTCAACCGGCTGGTCGATGCCAATTTTCTGGAGCCCTTCGACCGCGAGGGGCGGCTGTTCCTGGGCCGCAAGCTGCATTTCCTGGGCGCCCATTATCTGGAAACCTTCGATCTGCTTCGCGAGGCCGACCCGACAGTGGCCGCGCTGAGCGCCGAGACCCGCGAGACGGCGCAGCTCTGCATGTGCGAGGGAGACAAATACGTGGTGGCGCTGGCCCATTCCGGCGGCCGGCATTTCAAGATCAGTTCCGATATCGGCCGGCCGATCCCGCTGACCTGGACGGCTTCGGGCCGGCTTCTGGTGGCCGACAGGTCGGAAAACGAGATCATCGACTTCATCCCGCCGGCGGATTTCACCCTGCCGGACGGCAAGCCGCTGGCAACCCGGAAATTCCTCTCCCAGATCGAATCCGCGCGGGCCGAGGGGTTCTATTCCAGCGACAGCGTGGTCGACGATTACACCCACTGCTTCGCCGCCCCGGTGCGCGACCGCGACGGCGCCTGTCTGGCGACACTGTGCATCGTGGCCCCGCGCGAGGAGGCGAAGCGACGCCATGACGAGCTGCGCGACAGCCTGCTGCGCCATGCCGCGACGCTGACCGCGAAACTGGGCGGCGGCGCCAAGCGGCGCCCATAGCGTCCATCCGCCGGACCATCGCCGTCAGGGAAGGAAGCACGATGAACATCCGCCGTCTTGTCACGTTCCGCTGCGAATTGGCCGAGGGTCCGCTATGGGACCCCGACAGCGCCACGATCTACTGGGTCGATATTCTGGGAAAGGCCGTCTGGCGAGCCGATGCCGGGGGCGACAACCCGCGCAAATGGGATCTGCCGGCGCATGTCGGCGCCATGGCCCTGCGCCGCAATGGCGGCGCGGTGGTGGCGCTGGCCACCGGGTTCTTCTCGCTGGATTTCGCCACCGGTCGTTGCCATGTCCTGGCCGAGCCGGCGGCGGGCCAGACCCGTACCCGCTTCAACGACGGCAAGGTTGACCGGCGCGGACGCCTGCTGGCCGGCTCGATGGATTACGGCGAGCACGATCCGTTGGGTGCGCTGTACCGGCTGGATGCCGATTTCGGCTGCACCCGGCTGATGGATGGTTTCACCATCTTCAACGCACCGTGCTGGAGTCCCGACGGCGGGACCTTCTATTACGCCGACAGCGCGCGCGGAACCTTGTTCGCGGCCGATTACGATCTGAAATCCGGCACGATTTCCCGGTCGCGAATCTTCGTCGGCCCGGATGTCGCGCCGGGCGCGCCGGACGGCGCCACCGTCGATGCCGAGGGCTGCGTCTGGAGCGCCCGCTGGGGCGCCGGGCGGGTCGTCCGCTTCACGCCGGACGGGCGCATCGACCGGACCATCGAGGTGCCGGCAAAGAAGACCACAAGCATCGCCTTCGGCGGGCCGGATATGGACTGGATCTACATCACCTCGATGAAGGATCCGGCTCTGCCCGACGATCCCGCCGACCCTGAATCCGGCTCGGTCTATCTGGTCACCGGCGCCGGTATCAAGGGCATCCCCGAGCCGCGCTTCGCCGGCTGAACCGTTCCGCAATCCGTTTTTTTCCGGAGTTTTCCGAATCATGACCCGTATTTCCTTCGACTCGCTGACGGTCGACGACATCCTCAAAGGCGTGCCCGGCGGCGCCGCGCCCTTGCCCCTGACCCGCATCGGCGAGCGCAAATGGAACGCCCTGGCCGAGGATATGCCGCTGCCGCTGGCGCTGCTGAAGGCGTCGGCGATCGAGCATAACAGCGCCTGGATGCGCCGCTTCCTGGGGGCCAGCGGCGCGGTTCTGGCGCCCCATGGCAAGACGACGATGAGCCCGCAGTTGTTCCAGCGCCAGCTCGACGATGGCGCCTGGGGCATCACGCTGGGCAATATCGCCCAGATTCAGGTAGCCCGCCGCTTTGGCATCCAGCGCATCGTGCTGGCCAATCAACTGGTCGGCAAGCAGGCCATCCGCTACGTGCTGGACGAACTGCGCGCCGATCCTGGCTTCGATTTCTACTGTCTGGTCGACAGCGTCGAGGGCGTGGAGATGCTGGCTACGGCCGCTCGCGCGGCGAAGATCGGCCGGCCGTTGCAGGTGCTGCTGGAAGGCGGCGTGACCGGGCGGCGCACCGGCGCGCGTACGCTGGACGCGGCGATGGCCGTTGCGCGTGCCGTCAAGGCGGCGTCGCCCGTCCTGGCGCTGCGCGGCGTCGAGGGTTTCGAGGGCATCGTCTCCGCCCCGACGCCGGCGGAGGCGGAGGCGAAAGTCACGGAGTTTCTCGGTTTCATCGGCGACATCGCCCGGGCGGCGGCGCGCGAGGATCTGTTCGCCGTCGGCAAGGTGATCCTGACCGCCGGCGGCTCGGCCTATTACGACATCGTGGCGCGGACGTTCGCGGCGGTGGATCTTGGCCGCGAGACGCTGCTGGTGATCCGTTCCGGCTGCTATCTGACGCACGATTCGATCATGTACCGGAAGTTCATGGACCAGCTTCTGGCCCGCTCCGACGCCGCGCGCGGCCTGGGCGACCCGCCCAAACCGGCGCTGGAGGTCTGGGCCTATGTCCAGTCGCGGCCCGAGCCCGGCCGCGTCATCCTGACCATGGGCAAGCGCGATGCCGGCTACGATGCCGGCCTGCCGGTGCCGCAGTCCTGGTTCCGGCCGGGCACGCATCGCCAGCCGCAGCCGGTCGCCCCCGGCCATGCGACGGTGGAAATGAACGACCAGCACCTGTTCATGGACCTGCCCGCCGCCTCGCCGCTGCAGGTCGGCGACATGATCGGCTTCGGCATTTCCCATCCCTGCCTCACCTTCGACAAGTGGCAGTTCATTCCCGTGGTCGACGATTCCTATACGGTCGTCTCCGCAATCCGGACATTCTTTTAAAATCGAAAAGGAAGACCAAGATGAGCAAGCAAGCGATCGGCGGCATGAGCGCCCAGGGCCTGCCCTTTTCCAAGGGATAACGCGCCGGCGACCTGATCTTCGTATCGGGCCAGGTG
>JAHELM010000494.1 GCA_024644185.1 Rhodospirillales bacterium
GACATTTCGCTGGAAGGCAAGCTGCTGGCCTCGGCCTTCGCCGCCGGCTGCGTCGCCGCGGTTTCCGGCTCGCCCTGGCTGGCGCTGCTGGCCGGGATCGGCGTATCGGTGGCGCTGTCGGCGGTGCATGCCTTCGCCTGCATCACCCATCGCGGCAACCAGGTGGTCAGCGCCGTCGCCATCAATTTCCTGGTCTCCGGCCTGACCGTGGTGCTGGGCCACGCCTGGTTCAGCCAGGGTGGGCAGACGCCGCCGCTGGAGGCCGCGTCCCGGTTCATGCCGCTGACCCTGCCGCTGGCCGGGACGCTGCGGCCGGTACCGCTGCTGGGGCCGCTTTATGCCGAGGTCGTCAGCGGCCACAACCTGCTGGTCTATGTGGCGTTGTCGGCGGTGCCGGCAACCTGGTGGCTGGTCTATCGCACGCGGTTCGGCCTGCGGCTGCGCGCCGTCGGCGAAAACCCGCAGGCCGTCGACACCGCCGGCATTTCCGTGACCGGGCTGCGCTACCGCGCGATCCTGCTTGGCGGCGTGCTGGCCGGTATTGGCGGCACCTATCTGTCGATTGCCCAGAATGCCGGCTTCGGCCGCGAGATGTCGGCGGGCCAGGGCTATATCGCGCTGGCGGCGATGATCTTCGGCAAATGGCGGCCGGTGCCGGCGATGTTCGCCTGCCTGATGTTCGGATTTCTCGATGCGGTGACGATCCGCATGCAGGGCGAGAAGATATTCGGCGCGACCGAAATCCCGGTGCAGTTCATCCAGGCCCTGCCCTATGTTCTGACGGTCGTGCTGCTGGCCGGGTTCATCGGCACCGCAATGGCGCCCCGCGCGATCGGCGTGCCCTATGTGAAGGAACGTTGAGATGGAGCGCTGAGATGGACAAGGCGATGCTGGATCTTGCGCGGCAGGCCATGGCGAAGGCGCACGCGCCCTATTCCGGGTTTCACGTCGGCGCCGTGGTGCGCGGCGCCAACGGCCGGCTTTATGCCGGCTGCAATGTCGAGAACGCAGCCTATCCCGAGGGCTGGTGCGCCGAAACCACGGCGATCGCCGCCATGGTGATGGACGGCGAGACGCGCATCGTGGAAGTCGCCGTGATGGGGCGTGGCGAGGGGCTGGTCACGCCTTGCGGCGGCTGTCGCCAGCGGATTCGCGAATTTGCCGTCGGCGACGTGCCGATCCATATCTGCGCGCCCGAGGGCCTGCGCCGCACCCTGACGCTCGGCGAATTGCTGCCGCTGTCCTTCGGGCCGGAGCATCTGGTATGAACGCGGCGCCCGAAATCGCCCGCAACGCCGCGCTGATCGCCCGCCGCGCCGGCGGCGTGAAGCCCCGCGTCGGTATCGTGCTCGGCTCCGGCCTCGGCCCCTTCGCCGAGGATGTCGAGGATGCGGTGGTGCTGTCCTATGGCGAACTTGCCGGCTTCCCGGTTCCCGGCGTCGGCGGGCATGCCGGGCGTCTGCTGCTGGGCACCGTTTCCGGAACCCCGGTCGCCGTCCTGCATGGCCGCGCGCATCTCTATGAATCCGGCCGCGCCGACGCCATGAAGGTGCCGGTGCGCACGCTGGCGGCGCTGGGCTGCGACACGCTGGTGCTGACCAACGCCGCCGGCAGCCTGCGGCGCGAGATGGGGCCGGGCTCGGTCATGGCCATCGCCGACCATATCGGCCTGACCGGCGTGTCGCCGCTGTTCGGCGAGCCGGGCGACGACCGTTTCGTCAGCATGGTGGACGCCTATGATCCGCAACTGCGCGCCCGCCTGCAATCGACGGCCGCGCGCATCGGCCTGATCCTGCACGAGGGCGTCTATGCCTGGTTCTGCGGGCCGCAATTCGAAACCCCGGCGGAGATTCGCGCCGCCGCCGTGCTGGGCGCCGATGCGGTGGGCATGTCGACCGTGCCGGAGACCGTCCTGGCCCGGCATGCCGGGCTGCGCGTGGCGGCGCTGTCGATCGTCACCAACCTGGCCGCCGGGATGAGCGATACCGCCATCAGCCACGCCCAGACGCTGTCGGTGGCTTCGGCGGCGGCCGCCGATATGCGCCGCCTGCTGAAGGCATTTCTGGAGGACTGGCCGAAATGAGCTTCCTGCCGCAGGAGATCATCCGCAAGAAGCGCGACGGCGGGGCGCTGAGCGCCGAGGAGATCGGTTTCATGATCCGCGGCCTGACCGACGGATCGATCGGCGAGGGCCAGGTCGCCGCCTTCGCCATGGCGGTGTTCTTTCGCGGCATGGATATGGACGAGCGCGTCGCCCTGACCCGCTGCATGGTGCAGTCCGGCAGGACGCTGGAATGGGACAGCGCGGGGGATTCCCGGCCGGTGCTGGACAAGCATTCCACCGGCGGGGTCGGCGACAAGGTCAGCCTGATGCTGGCCCCCATGGTTGCCGCCTGCGGCGCCCGGGTGCCGATGATCTCGGGCCGCGGGCTGGGACATACCGGCGGCACGCTGGACAAGCTGGATTCGATCCCCGGCTATCGCACCGCGCCGGATATCGCGCTGTTCCGCCGCTGCGTCGCCGAGGCCGGCTGCGCCATCATCGGCCAGACCGCCGACCTGGCCCCGGCGGACCGCCGGCTCTATGGCATCCGCGATGTCACCGCGACGGTCGAATCGATCCCGCTGATCACCGCCTCAATCCTGTCGAAGAAGCTGG
>JAHELM010000495.1 GCA_024644185.1 Rhodospirillales bacterium
CGCCTTGATCGCCTGCATCAGCAGGCCGCGAACCCCCAGGAAGGCCGTGTCGGGATGGTCCAGCATGGCCTCGAAATACCGCCGCGCCGCCGCTTCCTCGCCGCCAAGCTGGGCGGCCTGCGCCGACAGCAGCATGGTCAGGGGCGGTTCGTCCAGCAGGGTATCGGCCTTGCGCGCCCAGCGGCGCGCCTCGCCCGCATCGCCGGCGGCAACCGCCACCATGCCCTGGGTCAGCGCCTTGTAGCCACGCTGCCGGCGGCTCGCCCGCCGCGATTCCAGAAACCGGCCCGGCGCCCGGCGAAGGGCGCCGAGGAAGCGCGCGGCAACCACCGCGGCCGCCGCCACCAGAACCACGACCAGAGCCACGATACCGACCGACGTGTCGAGGCGCCAGCCCTGCCATTCCACGGCCACCCGGCCCGGATTGCCGGCCAGCCACACCGCCGCGGCAACCGCCACGGCGATCTGCAGCAACAGGATCAGTGCCCGGGTCATTGCGTCGCGCTCTCGGCGCCGGCCATCGGCGCGATCACCCGGCCGTAGAGCGAGGCGACCGCGGCCTCGGCGGCGATCCGCGCCCGCAGATCGTCCAGCCACGAATCCCCTGCCGCGCCCAGCGGGCCGGCGCCGGCCAGCGCCGCTGCCGCCGCCACCAGATCGCCGTCGTCCAGCGCCGCCTCGGCCCGGCTGACCGGCGACAGATCGGCGGCGCCGGCAGTGCGCCGCACGGTGACGAGAGAGGTAAAGCTGTGCCAGGCCCGATCCAGCCAGTCGCCGCCGCTATCGGCCAGGGCGCGGTCGATATCCGGCGCGATCGCGGCGAACCGCCGTTGCAGCGCCACCCGGCCGGGAATGCCGCCATCGGCGCGGCCAACCAGCGCGATGACGCCATCGGCGACCAGCGCATCGTCCGGGGCGATGGCGCGCAGCCGGTCGAGCGCGGCGCGATAGGACAACCCGGCATTCAGCGCCGCCTCGACCTGGCCGACCGCCAGGGCCAGGGCGGCGATGCGCTCGCCGGTCTGTACCGGGCGCGCCTCCAGATCGGCAAGCCGCGCGCCCAGCGCGCCGGTTTCCGAGGTCACCGCCGCCAGCGCGTCGGCGGCGGTCTGCTTCTGGACGTCGATCTGACGGCGCAGCTCGGCAATATCGCCACGCAGCGATTCGACATCGGCGGTGGTCGCATCCAGCGCCCGGCGCACCGGTTCGGACAGCGCGCTGCTGCTGCCCTCAACGGCGGCAAGCCGGCGTTCGATCCCGGCGGCGGTTTCCTCCAGCCGGCCAACGGCGGCGGCGGCGGCATCGAGACGGGCTTGCGCCGCCATATCCGGCTGATCGCCGCGGGCTTCCAGCGCGGCGATGCGGTCGAGCGCCTGGCCGAGCGCGGCGGAATCGCCCGGCGGCTGTGCGCCGATGCCCGCGGGATAGAGTGCGGGCTCCCAGAAGGGACGGGCCAGGACCGACAGACCGACCAGCAGCGCGACGGCCAATGCCGTCCAGGCGAGCCCCGTTCCGCCGGAAGCGGCGCGTCCATGCGGCGCCGGATGCGCCCGTTCCTTGTGCAAATCCTCCGGTCGGGGCTTTTCGGCGGCGGGTTTTTCCGGCCCTGCCGGCGGCTTCGCCGAAGCCGGGGCAGGCGCTTGCGAGACCGGTTCGGCCGCCGGTCTGGCAGCCGGTCTGGCGGCGGGTGGTGGCGGCGGTTTCCCGGCGCCGCCATTCAGTTCGACGCCCTGGTCGCGGGCCGCGCGCAGGACTTCCTGGCGGCGGTTTTCCGGGATATGGCCGCGGATCTTCCAGCCCTGCACCGTGGTGACGGCCACGCCGATTCGCGACGCCATCGGCCGGATTCCGCCGAAGCGCTCGATGATATCGGCGTCGGAGAGACTGGTTTCGAGGGGCTTGCTATCGTCTGTCTTGCTCATGTCCGCTCTATCGTTCGGTCGAAGGCGTGGGCGGTCGGTCGAAGGCATCGGGGGCGTCGAACAGTGCCAGCAGCGCTTCCTGGGTCGGCTTCGTGGCGACGCGAATTCCGTGCCAGGCCAGCGCACCGAGTTTTCCGGCGACCGCCTGGCTGAGACACAGGGCATCGATCCGCCGGCACCGCGCGCCGAGCCCCGCCGCCTGGACCAGAGTAACAAAGGTCGCCGCCGTGCGGGGAGAGAAAAACAGCACCGCGTCGAGGGCGCCCTCGATCAGCGCCTGTTTCAGCCTGTCGCCAAGACCGGTCGCCGGCCTCGCCTCGTACAGCGGCACCCGGTCGACGGCGAAGCCCGCCTTGCGCAGGCCCCCGGCGAGATCGCCGGCGCTGACGCTGCCGGCCACATGCAGCAGCCGGCCCGCTTCGGGGCAGCATCGTCCGGCGACCAGCCGCGTCAGATCCTCGACATCGCCGCCGGCGCTGAACACCGTCGCGAACCCGGCCGCGCGGCAGCTTCCGGCCGTGGCGTCGCCAACCGCCCAGGCCGCCAGGTCGCGCCGGTCGCTGAGCGCGGCAAAGGCCCGCACGCCGTTGCTGGAGGTGAACATCAGCCCCTGTACGCCATCGAGATCGAGCCGCGCCCCGGCAACCGGAACGACGGTCAGCATGGGTTCGATCATGACGGCGACGCCGCGTCGCTCCAACTCGTGCCGCAGCGAAATCGAATCGTCTTCCGGTCT
>JAHELM010000496.1 GCA_024644185.1 Rhodospirillales bacterium
GCCAGGGTCCAGCTTGCGCGCATCGCCTGGTTGCCGCGGTTTGTGGCGGGCGGCGTGCCAGCGGCGGATTTTGTAGAGGTTACCCGCGGCATCGATCGATGGCGGGACTGGTGTTCAGCGTGGTCGGCGCAGGCGGCCATTCACGAAGGGATCGGTCGCCGGGCGCTGGCCGACGGATTCACCCTCAGCGCCGGCCATCATCTGACGACCGCGGCGGCGTGCTATCACTTCGGCAAGTTTCTGTTTTGCGAATATCCCGACGAGTTGAAGGCCGCGCATATGAAGGCGGTGGAATGCCGAACCCTGGCGCTGCCACATCTCGACCCGCCGGGTGAGCGGATAAGGATTCCATACGAAGGAAAGCACCTGTTCGCCAATCTCCGCCGCCCCAGGCACGCCGAGCGACCGCCGGTGGTGATCCTCATCCCCGGCCTGGATTCCACGAAGGAGGAGTTTCACTATTCCGAGCAACTGTTTCTCGAACGTGGCATGGCGACGTTGTCATTTGACGGGCCGGGACAGGGCGAGTCCGAATACGATTTTCCCATCAGGCATGACTATGAAGTGCCGTGTGGCATGGTGATCGACTGTGTTCAGGCCCGCGAGGACCTGGATGGCGCGCGCACTGGTCTGTATGGCGTCAGCCTGGGTGGCTACTATGTGGCGCGCGTGGCGGCACATGAAAAACGGGTGATCGCGGCGATCGCCAATGGCGGGGCCTACAGCGTTCAGCCCAATTTTGACCAGCGCCCGGACGCATTGAAGGAAGCCTATCGGATGCGCACGCATTCGGCGACGGTGGCCCAGGCCAGGGAGAAGGTGTCAGCGTTCAATCTGGAAGGTATCGCCCAAAACATCACCTGCCCGATGTTCATCGTCGGCGGCAAGGAGGACCGCATCACCAGTTACAAGGACGCGGAACGCCTGGCCCGTGAAGTCTCCGGGCCGGTGGAGTTTCTGCTCCTCGAGGGGGCGAACCACGTTGCGCAGAACCGGGCCCATATGTGGAAAACCCAGGTCGCCGACTGGATGGCGTGCCGTCTCGGCGCCTGATACCAGGACTTGCCTGGAACCGTTGCGGCTAATCCAGATCCCCGGTCCAGTCCCTGGTTTCGATGATCTGCCGCAGGCGGTTCAGGAAGGACGCTGAATAGGCGCCGTCGATGGCGCGGTGGTCGAAACTCTGCGCCAGGATGCCGATCGGCCGGATGGCGATGACATCGCCGCCATCCAGTTCCACGACCACTGGTCGCTTGCGGATACCGTCGGTCGACAGGATGGCCACTTCCGGCGGATTGACGATCGGCGCGGTGATCAGCGTTCCAAAGCTGCCGGAATTGGACAGCGTATAGGTCGATCCGCCGATTTCCGAGGGGGTCAGCCGTCCTGCCCGTGCCCGCGCCGAAACATCCATGATGGCGGCGGCGAGACCGTTGACGGTCAACCGCTCGGCGTGACGGATCGTCGGCACCATCAGCCCGTCGCGGTCGATATCGACGGCGATACCCAGATGGACCGCGTCGTGAAGGATCAGGTCGTCTCCCGCCAGCGTGGCATTGACCTGCGGGAAATCCCGGATCGCAAGGCACAGGGCCCGTGCGATGAAGGGCAGGTAGGTCAGAGAGCCGCCGCTTCGTGCCCGAAACGCCACCTTTCCGGCGGCCCGCGCCGCGTCAACCCTGGTGAAATCTACCTCGACCGCCTGCAGCACATGCGGGATCTGCTGCCAGGATTCCGTCAACCGGCGCGCCGTAACCTGGCGCATCCTGTTCAGCCTGACCGTCCGCGACGTGCCGGCCTTGCCGGAACCGGCGTCGATGAAGGCCTGAACATCTTCCTTGGTCAGCCGCCCGCCCTTGCCGGAGGGCGGGATCAGGGCGGGGTCCAGGTTGTGTTCGGTAAGCATCCGGCGAACCGCCGGAGAGATCGGCGCGGTATCGCGCTGCTCCGCGTCTTCGGCCGCTGCCGTCGATTGGCGGCCGGTCTGGGCGAGGCAATGCTCGACATCGGCCCGGCGAATGACATCGCGGTTCGATGCCCGGATCGTGGCTTCGACAGTGGCGATATCGATGCCGTTGGCTACGGCCAGGCGTCGCGCGACCGGTGTTATCCGCGTTCCCTTCGGCGTGCGCGCCGGTCCGAAATTCCGCTCCGGCGTATTCAGTTCGCGGAACGGATTCAGTGCCGCGGCGGGCTTACCGATCACCGCAACGATGGCGCCCACGGGTGCGATTTCCCCGGTGCCGACACGTATTTCCGCCAGCGTCCCCGATGCTATCGCCTGGACTTCCACCGAAACCTTGTCGGTCTCGATCTCGAACAGGTTCTGACCGGCCTCGACCGGATCGCCGACCTTCTTGAACCAGACGGTGATCTTGCCTTCGGCAACGGTTTCGCCGAGCTGCGGCATCAGGACATCCATCCAGGTCCCCCTCAATTCATCGCGCGCCGGATCGTCTCGACGATGCGGGCCGTTGTCGGCAGTACGATGTCTTCCAGATTGTCGGCGGCGGGCAGCGGGATGTGCGGCGTGGTGATGCGGATCACGGGACCGTCGAGATCGTAAAACGCCTCGTCGGCGACGATCGAGGCAATCTCCGCTCCCCAGCCGCAAAGCCGGGGATTCTCCTCGACCGTGAAGAGGCGGCCGGTG
>JAHELM010000497.1 GCA_024644185.1 Rhodospirillales bacterium
CAACAGGTCCTTACTACGTCCGTATCAGACGCACGATCCATGAACTTCAGGTCGCCCCAAAACTCACAAATCGAGAACCGCCGCCCGCGCATCCCTTCTCAAAATACAATGTCAAAGAACAACCGGCCGAACCGCCGGGATCGGCCCTTTCGGACCGCCTCGCCACGCGCGTCGAACCAGGCCGCGCCGTGCTGAGGAGCGGGCTTATACGCGGCCCATCCGGGGGTGTCAAACCCTTTGTTTCAGATTTTTGCCCGATCCGCGCCGGCCCGGCAAATCCTCGCGAAACCAGCCTTGCGGTATCGGGTTTCCGACGGCGGGGGCCACCCGGCAGGTAACGGTAAATTAAGGTACCCCGCGTAAGGTGGGGCGAGTCGGGGAAATCGGTTGACAGCCCGTCCGGCAGAAAGCATTGTCGCCGAAGAATCTTGGTTAACTTCCGCGAGTCCTTGGGACCTTGTCATAATTCTGATAGTAAAGCGCTAACCTTCATGAAAAGACGATTTACGGCAGTAGCAATTCTCGGTGGTGGCGTGGCCCTGGCCCTGGCCGGACTGGTCGCCCGCTCCGCGCCGCAAGCAGCCAGCGAGATGACACTGCCGACAATGACGCTGGAAGACCAGATCGATGGCCGGCATGTGGCGTTCTACTACAGCGCCGACAGCAACGCCGAGGCAGCGCAGCTTTCACGCAGCTACGAACGCAGGCTCACGATCGGTTCCGGCGACACCTTGATGAAGGTGCTGGTCGATGCCGGCGCCGGTGCGCGCGACGCATACAATGCCATCGAGGCAATGAGCGCGCTGTTCAAGCCGCGCTACCTGAAGCCGGGCCATGAAATCGTCGTCACCCTGCGGGCGGGTGCGGGCGACGGCGCCGCGGACACGCTTGTCGGCTTTAAATTGATCGAGAGCGTCGAGCGCGACGTCGTCGTCAGCCGCGATGGGGAAGGCTTTACCGCCTCGACCGTCGATCATCCGCTGACGCTGGACGTGGCTGCCGCAAATGGCGTGATCGAAAACAGCCTTTTTCTGGCCGGCGAAACGGCGGGCGTGCCGGCGGCCGTGCTGGCCGACCTGATCCAGGTTTACAGCTTCGACGTCGATTTTCAGCGGGACATCCGGTCCGGCGACGGGTTCTCGGTCATGTATGAGCGGTATCTCGACGAAAGTGGCGCCGTGGTTCGCACGGGCAACGTTCTGCGCGCGAGCATGACCCTGAGCGGCAAGGAGCATGAACTCTACCGGTTCGCGAACGCCGATGGCCAGGTCGATTACTACGATGTCGAGGGCAAGAGCATGCGCCGCACGCTGATGCGCACGCCGATCAACGGTGCCCGTCTGAGTTCCGGTTTCGGCAACCGGCTGCACCCGATTCTCGGCTTCACCAAGCTGCATACCGGCACCGATTTCGCGGCGCCGCGCGGCACGCCGATCTATGCCGCCGGCAGCGGGACCGTTGAATACGCCGGCACCAATGGCGGCTATGGCACCTATGTGCGGATTCGGCACAACGGAACCTACAAGACGGCCTATGCCCATATGAGCGGCATCGCCAAGGGCGTCAGGGTGGGTACGCGGGTCCAGCAAGGACAGACGATCGGCTATGTCGGGACGACCGGCCGGTCGACCGGCCCGCACCTGCATTACGAGGTGATTCGCAACGGTGGCTTCATCAATTCCCGGACCATGCATCTGCCCTCCGGCGAACAGTTGAAGGGCGCGAATCTGGAAAGTTTCATGGCCATGCGGGAAACCGCCGATGCGCAATACGCGATGCTGACGGAGCCGGACTCCGGTTCACCGTCCAGCGAACTGGCATTGGCGAATCGATCGGCGCCGCTGCCGCAGGGACGCAGCGGTATTCCGGGCAGGCCCGGCGCGGCTGCTTGGATCGCGGCACTCGGATCGCAGTAACGGCGGGAAATACAATCTTCGGGCCGCCCGGACGGGTTGCCTTTACAGACCGCTGACCGCCGCGCCGGCAATCCCCGTGATCTGACCGTCCGCGCCAAAACGCAACACTGACTCGGGGAAGTCGCGCGCCGTGAAGGCGCGAACGGCGTCCAGCGCCGCGCCCGAAGGATCGAGCATCGGAATGCCCTTCCCTTCCTGCCGAATGCTGTGAATCCTGGCGGCGAGGAGCCGTCCGTCCGGCGCCACTTCGATATCGACAACCGGCGCCACGCCGGCAAAGCCCTTGAGATTGAAGCGCCCATAGGTCCAGAAATTGCCCAGACTATAGGCAATGAACCGTCCGCCGTAGACCTCGACCGCCCGGGGCACGTGCGGGCCCTGTCCCAGCACGATATCGGCACCGGCATCGATCACCGCATGCGCGAAGGCGTAGACGTCGCCGCGCCGTTCCCCATGGAATATTTCCATTTCGCGCGGTACCCGGGTCATTTCCTGTCCTTCGGCACCGCCATGGAACGAGACCAGAACGATGTCGTTGGTCCTGGCGAGCGCGCGCACGATGGCTGCCGCGCGCGCCGGGTCGTTGATGCTGAGCGTACCCCAATTCGGCGCAAAGGCGACGAACCCAACCCGCAACCCGTTGGCAACCCGGAGGCTCGCCACATCCGCGCCGGGTTCGTCTATGCCGCCATAGGCAATACCGTTACGCGCCAGCGCCGCCGTCGTCGCCGCGCGC
>JAHELM010000498.1 GCA_024644185.1 Rhodospirillales bacterium
GGCGATCTCGGTTTCCGGCACGCCCAGCGCCGCGGCCAGGGCGTCGCTTTCCTGGATGTCCCGGGTCAGCATCAGCTCGGCCATGGCGGCCAGATCCGGATCGATGCCGCGCAGACGATCGAGCAACCGCCGCTGTTCCGCCCGCCAGGCGGCGGCGCGTTCCGGGTTCGGCGCATCGTCGGCGGTGTCGGGGGGCCAGCGGTCGCCGGGCGGATCCTTCGGCGGCGCGACCGTATGGCGGTTTTCCATCGACCGCGCGGCATGGCCGATATCGCTGACGACGACCCCCGCCAGATGCTGGAACAGGGTGCAGTTGGCCGGCTGCCACACGCGCAGGCCGGACATCGTCTTGGCGATGGCATCGTTGACGTAGTCCTCGGCCTCGGCCGCGCCCGGCGGCGCCTCGCCGGCGCGCCCGCGCCAGGTCATCCGGTAGAGCCGCGAAACCGCAAGCAGCAACAGCCTGGGCACCAGATCGTCCCAGTCCTGCGCCGCCCAGTCGATGCTCTGCCCGCTCATTGCGGCGGCATGATAGCGAAACCGGCCGCCCGCGTCCGCATTGGCGATACGCGGGCGGTCCGTATGCAACAGAACCATCGGCCTCAGTTCAGCGTCTCCATCGCCCGGGCGGATTTCGCCAGGCCGACGAGCTGGATGAATTCGGCGCGATAGCCGAAGGCATCCTCGCCCCTGGCCGCGCGGGCAATGCGCGACACATCGTCCAGCGTGAAGCCCTCGACCGTGGCGGCGCCGCGCAGGATCTGGCCGAACCCGGCCACGGCGGTGGCGAAGCGGGCCTCGACCGGGGCGGCGTCGAAGGCGGTGCGCGCGGCGGCGAGCACCGGCGTTTCGGTCAGGCTGCTGGTCGCCTCGCCCGGGCGTTTCCAGCGCAGCCGCAGATTGGCGACCTCGCCATTCCCGACGCCGGCCGGCGCGGGTTTTGCCGCCGGGCCATAGCGCAGATCGTCGATCAGCCGCGAGGCGCTGCCGGGGGGCGTGATCTCGTAAAGCGCCGTGACCTCGTGGCCGCTGCCGATCTCGCCGGCATCCACATGGTCGTTGTTGAAATCCTCGCGCGCCAGCAGCCGGGTCTCGTAGCCGATCAGCCGGTATTCGGCGACATAGGCCGGATTGAATTCGACCTGGATCTTCACGTCGTCGGCGATGGTGAACAACGTCGAGCCCATCTCCTCGACCAGAACCTTCCGCGCCTCCATCAGCGTGTCGATATAGGCGGCATTGCCGTTGCCTTCCTGGGCCAGGCGCTGCATCAACAGGTCGTTGTAATTGCCCCGGCCGAAGCCGAGGATCGACAGATACACGCCGGTCTTGCGCTTCTCGGCGATGAAGTCGGCCAGCCGCTCGGGGTCGTCGATGCCGACATTGAAGTCGCCATCGGTGGCCAGGATGACACGGTTGACCGCGTCCTTTTCGAACCCGGATTCGGCCAGCGCATAGGCCTGGCGGATGCCCTCGGCCCCCGCCGTGCCGCCGGACGCCTGGAACCCGTCCAGCGCCGCCATGATCTTGCGGCGCTCCGACCCCCTGGTCGGCTCCAGCACCACGCCGGCCGAGCCGGCATAGGCGACGATGGCGATATTGTCGGCCTCGCCCATCTGGTCCACCAGAAGGGCCAGCGACTGCTTCAGCAGCGGCAGCTTGTCGGCATCCTGCATCGAGCCCGAGGTATCGACCAGGAACACGATATTGGCCGGCGGCCGCGCCGCCTCCGGAATATCGTAGCCCTGCACGCCGATGCGAAGGATTTGCGTGCCCTTGTCCCAGGGCGAATCGTACAGCGCCACGTCGGCCCGGAACGGCATGTCCGGCGAATCGGGCAGCGCATAGTCGTAATCGAAATAATTGATCAGTTCCTCGGTGCGCACCGCATCGCGCGGCGGCAATACCCCGTCCTTCAGATAGCGGCGGACCACGGCATAGGCGGCCGTGTCGACGTCGATGGAAAAGGTCGAGACCGGCTCCTCGGCGACCAGCTTCACCGGGTTGTCCCTGAAATCGCGATACTGTTCGTCCGCGGTGCCGGGTGGCGGGGCGGCGGCGATTTCGCCTTCGGATACGAAACCGGCGGCGGGCTTCGCCGCATCGTAGGCCAGCATGTCGCTGCGCAGCGCCATCGACGGGACGGCGTTGCCGGTGACCGTCTTTTCCTCGGCCGGCACGCGCTGCATATCCTCCACCCGCATGCGCGGCAGGACCAGCACGGACTGCGCCGGCGTCGGCGCCGCCTGCCGGCCGATATCGACGGCCAGGCCCTGTTCCTTGTGCGGTGCCAGAAATTCCGCGCTCATCAGCGCGGCAAGCGAGACCCCGGCCAGCAGCGCGCCGGTCAGCCCGACAACCACGATCGTCTTGCGTTTCATCGGATACCCTCCTTTGTCGGGAAAATTCCCGTGTCGAAGGGGTATGCCGGCGGGATGGCGGCCGGATGCCATGGCGGAAAAAGATTTGGTCGCGGAGGACGCGGAGAAGGCGCGGTGAATTGTTTTTTTCAGCGGCCCGGTATCGCCGCGGCCATCCGGGTTTACCGCCCCGACCGCCCGGCCAGCGTCGCCAGGGCGGCGTGGCTGCTGTTGGATTTCGGCTGCCACAGCCCGCGCTCCCGGGCCTCGATCAGGCGGTCGG